>DATJEX010000302.1:0-12702 GCA_035496135.1 Bacteroidia bacterium | reverse complement strand
AAATGTTGAAATTGAATTTCTGGTCGGTGCGGTCCATAAGCAGCACACTGTCCATCTCTGCAAGAGAAATGGGCTCGAATAAGTTCAACGCTTTTTTGACCGCAGTTAACACCTCAGTAGGTATAAGTATAAACTTCATGTTTCTCCATCACTGTTCCGCCTGTACCGAAAGTCTTGCGTTCCGTCCTCAGTCCTTTCGCGTCGTAACCATAAGCAACTTTCTTCAGGATATTCCCGCTGGCATCGTATTCGATCTCGAACATTTTATCTCCTGTTGTATTGTACGCCGTCGTGGTTTTCTTCAGCAATGCACCGGAAGCATCATATTCATCCTCTTCGATCTTGTCGCCGTTCGCATTGTATTTCCACGTGGTCTTCTTGTATTTCTTCGGATCTGAATTATCTCCATCATCTGTATTCCCATTCGGATGTTCGATGATCTCGGACGTTTTATCATTGCCGCTGTAGGTGTCCGTTTCTTTCCGCTTAATGGATCCGTCTGAATTATACGTGATATCAGTAAGGGTGTTACCGTCTTTATCGAAAGTCTTGTATTCCGATTTGTACGTACCATTTTCCTTTCCATCCTTGTAACTGGTGGTGGTCTCGGTCATGGTTTTTATTTTCAGGTCCCTGATCTGTTTTTTGGATTGTGCAGCAAGGGAAACAGATGCAAGAATGAATACTCCGGCGATGAACTTTTTCATAGGGATTACTTGTTGATGCGGATGTCGCTGATGGTTAACGATTGCTTCCTGTCGGTGACTTCGACATTTGCCATCACGGCCGTGGTTCCTGCTTGTGCGTTGCAATCCTTGGAGTAAGCATAAACCGTGTATTTTCCTGTGCGCAGATACTTGAACTGAAAAGTCCCGTCCGGTGCCGATTTCACACGATCACCATACGTCGGATCGTCTCCATAAATAAGGTAAACATCTATATCGGGTGCGTAGAAAGGTGTGAACCCGGAAGCGGAATCGGTGAAGAGCGTGCAAGTGGAATTCCAGTTCCCTACATATTTGATCTTCCCGGTGATGGTGGCTTGTCCTCCCGGACCGGGGCCTGAATTACAGGATGAAATGAGCATGAAGAGGAACGATACTGCGAAGAGTGTGCGGATCATTTTAAAAGGATTGATTTAAGGTTATTACAAAATATCTGCCGAATTGGCTATCACGCAGACATTACTGTGTATTTAAGTTATTGTAAAGTTAATACATAATCCAAATATTGATTCCCGGATAAACCGACAAATCCGGCTCATTGGTCTACTTGTGCCAAAGAACCGGAATGTCCAATTTAGTGAGGAATACTGTTTGAATTCTGAACGGGTCAGTGAGAAACGGAGAATTTTACCGATGCGGAATTTCCGTTACGATCCTTCACGTTGACAAAATAAAGCCCGTTGGAAATGGATGCGGTGGAGAAAGAAACAGAATGATCTGCAACAGTCAAATTGCCAACTGCGATCTCCTTGCCGGTCATGTCGATCAGCGTCAATGCGCAATCGGAAATGTTCCACGCCGAAGGAAGTTGAATATTCGCGATGTCGCTCGCCGGATTCGGGAATACAGCGAGTGAATTGGAAACGGTTTGCTCATTCACGCCCAGCCAGCAACCATACGGCTGAAGCTGTGAAGAAAGACTTGCATTGCGCGCAGTGATGAATGGTTTCAATCCGCAGATCCATCCACCGCCCGGACCGCCGATGATCTGGATGTCCTGCACGATATTGTCCTCGAAATTCTGGGGAGTATACATCGAAGCGGTGTCCGCATAAACATCGTTTCGGATCATGTTCGCAAGGCTGTCGATCTTCGGATCCATGTACGCGTTGTTGAAGTCGGCCATGTACACGCAGAAGATCCCGACATAATTTGCGTGATACGTTGGATCGGCAAGTATTTTCTGTGCGAGTGGTTTGTTCGCCGGCTGATTCAGGTAGTCGTAATTCAGATTCTGCAGTTGCGAAATGGTCATGCCCAGGTTGAAATTCCCGAAACCTTCATTCACATCCCACGCGATCATGTGGAATTTGTCATACGTGGAATCTTCATAGAGGAAATAATTATGGCCGCTGCCGATGTAGGAATCGAGATCGACAAAGATGTTGCACACCGCCAGGTAATCGAGGAAACTCCAGGAATTGAGAACCGTTTCGAGCGAATCATAATAGTTCGCCGCCGGGGTGTTGTTGCCGATGTCGATCAGGTGAACGAGTTTACTCCAGTCGTAAAGCGTATCATCCGATTGCAATTCATAATGTGATGTGTAATTCGTGTAGGATGAACCGTAGTATTTCAGATCTCCGCTCGGATCGCCTTTGAAAAGAGCGCCGTTATCATCCGGGTATTGCTGACGGAGAAATTTCGAATTCACTTCTTCCACCAGTGTATAAAGTCCCCAGAAAACATTGTTGAGATACACACGGGCGTACGTGCAGCGCGGTGCGGGAATGTTGTGCGCGTTGCAGAAATCCAGCATGAGTTTTTCGCGCATCATCGTCGGATCCTTGAAACCATTGTTCAGGTTAAGCTTTTTTATTCCGTCATAATCCTGGCCGGGAACGTACATGTTCAGGTCGAGCTTGAATGATTTTTTCTGACTTGGATTATTGTAGGAAGAATTGCCTTTGAATTTGGAACCAATGATCATTGTTCTTCCGTCGAAGATCATCGTGGTTTGGATGTAGGTGTCGGTCACGTGCGTGTTCACGAGCGAATCGTAGAAATCTGTCTGCGAATAATTCAGGTAGATGTCATGAATGAACGGAACAGCCCAGATGCTGTCGCCAGCAGTCGCTTTTATTTTTCCGGAGATCGTGAATGCAAGAGCAGCGAGAAGAAAAAATCGTTTCATGAATGGAGGTTGAAGATGGAATGGATTCGGGAAAGGGATGCTTTGCTGTTGGATGCGGTAAATGAAGTGAGGTTTAAGCGAATGTAAATAAAGAAGCGGATCATTTTCTGGTCGGGAGAAATGAAATTATTCATCAGCTATCTGATAATCAATCGAATAATACCTTTTCGGTTTTGGAAGAACCGGGGATGAATCTGCTCTTCCTTCTGTCAGACGTTAATTCAGTCAGAAACTTGCGGTTGAATTTTCACTCGGTTCACGCCGCATCAAAACCTATCTTTGATCATGCAAAAAAAGGAGATCACGATCACCATCCTGGAATTTGAAAACGATACGCAATTGCCCACGGGCGATCTCAACATTCTCAAGGAAGCACAACAAGCCGGTGAATTCGCCTACGCACCTTATTCCGAATTTTATGTTGGTGCTGCATTGCGACTCGCGAACGGAAAGATCATCCGGGCGAATAACCAGGAGAATGTGGCTTATCCTTCGGGATTGTGCGCCGAACGCGTCGCGGTATTTTTCGCTTCGGCGAATCATCCCGGCGAAACGATCGAAAGCATCGCAGTGAGTTGTTCATCTGAAAAAACCGGGTCGGACAAACCTTTTTCTCCGTGTGGCGCGTGCAGGCAGGTGCTGGCGGAATATGAGCAGAAACAGAATGCCCCGATCAGGATTATTCTTGGCGGAAAAAGCGGAAAAATCCTTATCTCGGAAAGTGTGAAGAATTTATTGCCGCTGGTGTTTGAAGCAGATGAACTCAAGAAGTAATTCCCAATTACCCAATACCCAATTAGCAATTGAATTCCTGGTTTTGTCATAGAGGATTCATTGGTCATTGCTTAATTGGTCATTGGTAATTATTCGCCACCAATCCCTATCTTTATCCTCCTTAAAACCATAGCCCGATCATGGCGACAAAAACCGAAAATTCAACTCCGAAAACTAAAGCGGCTTTCAGCAAAGAGCAGTACACGAAGTGGTATGAATCCATGCTGCTGATGCGCCGTTTCGAAGAGAAATGCGGAGAACTTTATATCGCGCAGAAGATCCGCGGATTCTGTCACCTCTACATCGGGCAGGAAGCGCTCGTAGCCGGTGCGGAAAGTGCGATCAAAAAAGAAGATCGTGTCATCACCGCTTATCGCGATCACGCGCACCCGATCGGGCGTGGCATGCACCCGAAATTCGTTCTGGCAGAATTGTACGGCAAGATCACCGGCTGCTCGAAAGGCAAAGGCGGATCGATGCACATGTTCTCGAAGGAATATAATTTCTTCGGTGGACACGGAATTGTGGGCGGACAAATTCCGCTCGGTGCCGGAATTGCGTTCGCTGATCAGTACAACGGAAATAAAAGTGTGACGCTTTGTTATATGGGCGATGGCGCGGTGAGACAGGGCGCGTTGCACGAGACGTTCAACATGGCGATGCTCTGGAAATTACCGGTGATCTTCATCATTGAGAATAATAATTACGCGATGGGAACTTCTGTGGAGCGCACGAGTAATGTGCACGAACTCTACAAACTCGGTAATGCATACGACATGCCTTCTTTCCAGGTGGATGGAATGCGCTGCGAAACTGTTCACGAAGCGATCGCTGCTGCTGCGGAAAATGCGCGCAAAGGAAACGGCCCGACATTGCTCGAGATAAAAACATATCGTTACCGCGGACACTCGATGTCTGATCCGGCGAAATACAGAACGAAGGAAGAAGTAGAATGCTACAAGGAACAGGATCCGATCGAACAATGCCTGCGTGTGATGAAAGAGAATGGCTGGATCGATGATGCGGGAATTGAAAAAGCGGAAGCGAAAGTGGACGCGATCGTCCAGGAGTCCGTGAAATTCGCTGATGAATCTCCTTTCCCCGATGAGTCCGAATTGTACAACGATATTTACAAAGAGCCGAATTATCCATTTATCATGGACTAGTCAGCCTTCGACAAGCTCAGTCTGACAATTTTAGAATCAAGAAACAAGAGTCAAGAAAAAAATCATGGCAGAAATTATCAGAATGCCCAAGCTCAGCGACACGATGACAGATGGTGTTGTTGCAACATGGAATAAAAAAGTCGGTGACACCGTAAAGCGGGGAGAGATACTTGCGGAGATCGAATCGGATAAAGCCACAATGGAATTCGAATGTTACCACAATGGCACCTTGCTGTACATCGGCGTGGAAAAAGGACAAAGCGCTCCTGTTGACTCCGTGCTTTGCATTATCGGAAATCCAGGTGAAGATGTTACTGCGCTTCTCGAGAAAGCGAAAAGTGAAACGCCTGCAAAGAAAGACACTTCGACTTCACTCAGTGCTCCGGCGAAGAAGACAGAAACAGTTGTAGCCAAGAAGACAGAAACGGTAAAGCAGGCTCCGAAAAAAGTCGTGGTGCAGTCGGAAGGAAATGGTGACGGAAGAATGAAAGCTTCTCCGCTGGCGAAACGTCTGGCAGAAGAAAAAGGAATTGACATTTATAACGTGATGGGAAGCGGCGGACACGGACGTGTGGTGAAACGCGATATCGATTACTGGAATCCTGCGAAAATGCCGCCGGTGATGGAATATGATATTTCCGTCAACAAAGCGGGAGAATATACGGATGAGCCGGTCTCGCAGATGCGCAAGGTCATTGCGAAACGTTTGTCGGAAAGTAAATTCTCCGCACCGCATTTCTATCTCACGATGGAGATCGACATGATGAATGCAGTCGCTGCACGTGAAAAAATAAATGCGAATGGCGGCGCGAAAATTTCCTTCAATGATATGGTCATCCAGGCGGTGGCGAGATCACTCAAAGAACATCCGAAAGTGAATTCATCCTGGTACGGCGACCGTATCCGACAGAATCATGAGATCAATATCGGCGTAGCTGTTGCGGTGGAAGAAGGATTACTTGTGCCGGTTGTGCGCAACGCGGATAAAAAATCATACGCCGAGATCGGTGGAGAAGTGAAAGTGTTCGCGCAGAAAGCAAAAGACAAAAAATTGCAGCCAACAGATTGGGAAGGAAATACATTCACCATTTCCAATCTCGGTATGTTCGGCATTGACGAATTCACCGCGATCATTAATCCGCCCGACTCGTGCATTCTTGCCGTTGGTGGAATAAAAGATACGCCTGTGGTGAAAGACGGAAAGATCGTTGCCGGCAAGATCATGAAAGTGACCATGAGCTGCGATCATCGCGTGGTGGATGGAGCGACCGGTGCCGCATTCCTGCAGACGCTGAAGAAAGCGCTGGAGAATCCAGCTGCCTGAAGTAAGTATAGATTCAGGCCATCGCTGCCCGCGGTCTGAAGAAAAAGTATCATCATTAATTTTGTTCGAGACATGAACAGAAAATATCATTGGGCGGTCCTTTTATTCTTTGCGCTTTCCTGCGGAAAGATCCTCGATGTGAACAGTCATCCTGAAATGATCGGGCGTTGGGGTGCGACGGATGTTGTCAATAGCAATTACGAAGAACTCACTTTCAAAGAAGACGGCCACGCGGAATATCTCAGCAATGGTTATACAAGGAAAGCGAAAGCAAGGATCAATGCGCATCACATCTGGATCAGTGATCACCGCTTCCGGATCATTTCATTGCCGCAAACCGATACTTCATTTCATACAACGGACACTTCATTCGAGAATCCTCCCGTCATGATGGAACTGGAAACGCCTGCGGTCGATGGCCGCCACGACCTGAAGTTTTATAAGTACAAGCATTGAATTGTTGATTTCCTTTTTTCTCGCACAATATTCAGCCCGATCCTGCGTTTCTCACATGCTATAAGCACACCAGACATGAAAAAACTATTTATTCTTTTCGCTGCGATCGCGTTTTTCTCTTCCTGTAAGAAGGAAGATGATGAGACCTGTCCCAATGCCAATCCGCCGAGTACGGCGATCACTCCTGCCAATAATTACTGGAAACTCCAGGTGGGCAATTATTGGGTCTATGATCAATACAAGGTCGATACCAATGGCGTGGAGACGCTTCAGACCACAACAGACAGCTCTTATGTTTCAGGCGATACAGTGTGGCACGGGAATACGTACTACGAACTTTTTGATCTGTACTACACAGCCTGGCTGAGGGATTCGAGCGGTTACATCGTGGATACTACCGGTGAAATTCATTTCACCAACCAGGTCTTCAATATTCCGGTGGCCTTCAATTATTACGGAGGCAATCTCGGCTACAACGAATCCATGACGATGCGCACGCCGGTTTCCGTAACTGTTCCTGCGGGAACGTTCACAGCATACGACTGGCAGATCGAAGCGCATTTCACTCAACCGACTTATCCATGGCCTACGGTGCGTTACGCGCATGATTATTATTCCGATGGAATTGGAAAAGTGAAACAGGTTTTCTTTTACGCGAGTCAGCCCGATCATTACGAACGAAGACTCAATCATTATCACGTGCAGTGATGAAAAATATTTTCAGCAAAGGATCCCGGAAAAATTTTCCGGGATTTTTTATTCTTCCCGCACGAATCTTCCCTTTCTGAAAATATACTTTCCAGGTTGTTGATCCGTTTTTTTTCCATCTGATACCAAACTGTCAATGCAAATATTTCCTGGTTTGAATTTAATACGATAAGCATACGATGATCCAACTGTTGATGCTGAATCCGATGTGTCCTCATAACCTCCGCCCGCATCCATATCTCTCGCATTGAAAATAATAGTGTCGCGATCTATATCATAAACATACCAGTTGGAAAAACTATAAGCCCATCCGCCCGGGCTCGGGTAGTAGGAATGTAGAGTATATCCGGATAAGTCGATCAGAATTTCAGGGTGGCCGTCACCGGTGAGTTGCAATGTATCCATCGTTGCAGTATGATGCATTAATGGATCATTATTGAGGTAAACCCTGTGCCAGGAATCATTCTTCCTGTATGCAAGAGCAATGCCTCCATCATCCTCGATCAATCTTACATGATATAAATCAAGAGAATCAAAGCTTTCGCCCAGGATCAGGTCAGTGAGTGAGCGATCATCGGAGGAATCTGAAATATGATGATTGATCGCGTCAATGGAATCCAATTGTGTGGAGTCGTAAACAAGAAAAGTGTCCGCAAATCTGTTTTCTTGTTTTTTCTTTTCGTCGGAACAGGAAAGCAAAAGCAAAATAAAAACCACAGGAAAGATCCTCATGCAATGAAATTACTGAGGAATTTCAAAGAAGTCACTCGTAAAGGATAACTGTTGAATTATTCCGAACAATCGCAGTGTTCCAACTCATCACTTATCACTTATCGCTCATCACTCAATAAGCGTCACACGTGTGCGTATTGTTCACTTTGTGTTTCGAACGTTTGTGCTTCTTCTTGCCGTGAACCGAAGAATAGAATTTCATCCGGGCACTGTGAACGCCGATCGGAGGAGCGAAATACCGCGCAGGCTGTTCGATCGCGTAGGATGAAACGAAGAGGAGAAGTGCGAGTGCACTGAGTGTGAATTTGAGGGCGAGGGTTCTCATGTTCTTTTTGGTAGTGCAGGATATGATGCGCCTGACTTCTTCTTTAAACGGGAGAATGGAGGAAAAAATTATACCAACCCTCTAAACTGCGGGAAAATTCCGATAAGTGGCGGCGAAAGATTCAGAAGCGTGTACTGACTGTAGAGTGCAAGCGGGCTTTGATCACTTGCAACGGACATAATTTCCGTTATCGAATCTATAACAGTCGCCGTTTATTGTATCCAGGCTGTATTTGCTTCTTTGCCCTTTTTTATCGGTGATGCGGATCCCTTCGCTGCTGATCGAAATGGAATAGTTTACATCTTCTTTCCGTTTGTTTCCATCGAACGCCTGGTAATGATAATCCGGGAATGCGAAGAATATTTTTTTCTGTCCCAGCGAATCAAAAACATTGACGACATGCTCATTCATCCTGAACCAGCCATATTTGTAATCTTTCGGAGTTTCCACCGCAGTGTTGAAGCGTATGATTATTCCCTGCGAACCTTTTTCGTCGAGTTTAACAGCTTCGAGCGAAGCAGAATCGATCGTACCGAAATTCTCGTAATACATTTGACTTACGATCTGCCCGGTATCATTGAGCGTGACGAGGTATGGTGAAGGCCCGAGTTCATTTTCAAAATCCCAGAGAATGAGTCGTGCGCGTGGATGGGAAAGGCTATCCAGGATGACAAAACTGTCCGGAGGCATTCTGAAATCAATTTTCTTAACGGATGAAACGCCACCCGGCAAGGAATCCGGTTTTGTTTCCTTTGTTGATTGTCCGCAGGATGACAAGATCGAAATGATGGCGATCAAAATGAAATGCGATGCCGGGGAGAACTGTTTCATCAAAAGTTGTTTTTAAAAACGGATTCCGATCAGTAACACATCATCCGTCTGCTCATTGTTCCCTTTCCATTCGCGGATCGTTTCTTCGGCCGTTCTTTTCTGATCGGCCACCGGGAGAGCATGGATCTGCTGCATCAATTCGCGCAATCTTTTGGAAGTGAATTTTTTATTCATGGAACCACCGAACTGATCAACGACTCCATCCGTGAAAAGATAAAGCATATCATCCTCGCTGTAATTCACCACGGTTTCCGTGAATGTTTTTTTCTCGGAACGAAGTCCGCCAATGGAATTCCTGCTTCCTTTCAGTTCCTGCAATTGATGATCGCGCATGTAGATGGCAGGACGTTTGGCACTCGCGAAGGTGAATTCCTTTTTCTGTTTGTTCACTTTCACGATGGAAATATCCATTCCATCCTGGATAAGGCCATAATGAGATCGCTCCTGTTTGAGCGTGCTGGTCACACGGTCGTCGAGTTCCGACAGGATCTGTGAAAGCGAGGAGACTTTATTTTCAATCACAATTTGCGTCAGCGCATTGCTGCCGATGACCGTCATGAACGCACCGGGAACACCATGTCCTGTACAATCGGCGCAGGCGAGAATGTAATTGTCGCGATCGATCTCATGGAACCAGAAAAAGTCGCCGCTCACGATATCACGCGGATTGTAGATGATGAAAGAGAGCGGGATGCTGCGGTAAATATTCTCTTCACTGGGCAGAACTGCGTACTGGATCTTCTTTGCATAACTGATGCTCGAGAGCACATCTTCGTTCTTCATCGCGAGGATCTTATTGTTTGATTCAAGCTGAAGGCGCTGTTCATCTATTTTTTTCTCGGCGAGTTGTTTTGCTCCAACGAATTTCGAAGTGAGATAAGCGATGATCGCTAACGGAAGGCAGGTGAGGAACGAAAGCGAGCTTGTTGCCTCCGGGTCGTGATAGATCTGCGGAGTGCGCCACAGTGCATAGTTATGTCCCATATTATAAGCACCTGTAATGATCAGGACAGCGATGAAGCAGGCGAAGATCCAGCCCCATGTTCGATTCAGCATCAGGAAACTGAAGACAATGATCAGTGTCATGAACAATACACCTTGTGCTTCTATCTCACCGTTGTCAACGACAAAATGAAAAATATTCAGGACCGAATGGATGGAAACATAAAGTATCGTTGCCGGCCAGATCGTTTTTCCAAATCGCATCATGGCGATCACACTCACGAGCGCGAGGCTGGAACCAATACCGAGGCACATGTGAAAAACGGATAAAGAAAGCGTGATGATCAGGTAGGGAAGATTCGCGAAGAAAAAGAAAAGTGTGAAGCTGAACAGTACGTCTATCCTCACTTTTTCGAATGGATCGGTAGCCGACGCGAGCGTGTCGCCGATGATCCAGTTCCTGAAACGCACGAGAGGATTCAATGAAGAAGAGAGTTAATTGCGGGAACGAATTACTTATCGCACGAATATACAAATTACAGATGAGGCGGATTTTGCGAATATTGATATTCGTGTCCGTTCGTATTCGTAGTTTCGTATTCATTCGTATTTGGTACGCCATGGCAGATTCTCTTTTAAATACACCCGTTGAATTCCTCAAAGGAGTTGGCCCCGAGCGTGCGAAGGTTCTGAAAACAGAATTCGACATCCGCACCTTCGGCGATCTGCTGCGCTGGTATCCGTATCGCTATGTCGACCGCACGAAGTTCTACAAAGCGTTTGAGATCAACGCCGATCTTCCGTTCGTGCAATTGAAAGGACAGATTCTGCATTGTGAAATTGTAGGAGCGAAACAGGGAAAGAGAATGGTGGCGCAATTCACTGATGATACGGGAACAGTTGAACTCGTCTGGTTCCAGGGATTGAAATGGCTGCAGGGAAAATTCACTCCGGGAAAAGAGTATATCGTGTTTGGCCGGCCTTCTGTTTACAAGGGAAAAATAAATATCGCGCATCCCGAAGTGGAGGAATTGAAGGAAGAGAATCTGAAGAAGACTTCCGCACTTCAGCCGATGTATTCTTCTACAGAGAAATCGAAGCTGAAAGGGCTCGACTCGAAAGGGATCATGAAGCTGATGAAAGTGCTCGTGCCGATGATCACCGGAAAAATACCGGAATCGCTTCCGGAAACTGTGATCGCAAAATTGAAGATGTTGCCGCGCGAAGAAGTATTGAAACAAATTCATTTTCCTTCGGATCCGCAGACACTCAAACGCGCGCGTGCGAGAATAAAATTCGAAGAGTTTCTTTTCATCCAGTTGAAAGTCCTTCGCGTGAAATTAATGCGGCAGGAAAATGTTTTCGGTTTCAATTTCAGCAAAGTGGGGGAGAAGTTCAATACGTTCTTCAGGGATTACCTTCCGTTTCCATTGACGAATGCGCAGAAGAAAGTCATCAAGGAAATTCGTGCGGATATCGGAAGTGGAAAGCAGATGAACCGTTTGCTGCAGGGCGATGTGGGAAGTGGGAAAACAGTGGTCGCGCTTATGTGCATGCTCATCGCGAATGACAATGGCTACCAGGCCTGTTTGATGGCACCGACGGAGATTCTCGCGAATCAACATTATGCTACGCTGAAAGAATTGCTGAAAGACATGCCGGTGAATGTTGGATTGCTCACCGGGAATACAAAACAAGCGCAGCGGAGAATTCTGCACGAGCAATTGCGTTCGGGCGAAATGAATATTCTCATTGGTACACATGCGCTCATCGAAGATGAAGTGAAATTCATGAATCTTGGATTAGTGGTGATCGATGAACAACATCGTTTCGGTGTGGAGCAGCGTTCAAAATTGTGGAGAAAGAATTCCAATCCGCCGCACATTCTCGTGATGACGGCTACCCCGATCCCTCGTACACTCGCGATGACACTCTATGGCGATCTTGATTCTTCCGTCATCAACGAATTACCGCCCGGAAGAAAACCGATCCGCACGGTGCATTATTACGACTCGCATCGTGATCGTGTGTTTGGCTTCATGCGCGAACAGATCGCGGCCGGCCGACAGATCTACGTCGTGTATCCGCTCATCGAGGAAAGTGAAAAGCTCGATTATAAAGATCTGATGGATGGTTACGAAAGTATTTCACGCGCTTTTCCATTGCCAAAATACAGCGTAAGCATCGTACATGGAAAAATGAAGCCGGCGGATAAGGATTTTGAGATGCAAAGATTTGTGCGCGGAGAAACGAACATCATGGTCGCGACCACCGTGATCGAAGTTGGCGTGAATGTCCCGAACGCTTCGGTAATGGTGATCGAAAGTGCGGAACGATTCGGCTTATCGCAATTGCACCAGTTGCGCGGAAGAGTGGGCCGCGGTGCCGATCAGTCGTATTGCATTCTCATGACCAGCCACAAACTGAATCGCGATACAAAACTTCGCATGGATACGATGGTGCAGACGAATGATGGATTCCGTATCGCGGAAGTCGATCTTCAGTTGCGTGGCGCCGGCGATCTCGAAGGAACAATGCAGAGCGGAAACATCGGTTTGCGTTTGGCGGATCTTGCAAAGGACACC
>DATJEX010000301.1:0-13151 GCA_035496135.1 Bacteroidia bacterium | reverse complement strand
AACGGTTCGTGAGCGTGAGAACAAGAATCCGAAAATGCCGACTGGTGATGTGGAGATCATCGTGAATGAACTCATCGTGCTCAATGAAGCGAAGACTCCACCATTTACGATCGAAGATCAAACAGACGGAGGCGATGATCTCCGTATGAAATACCGCTATCTTGATCTGCGCAGAACTCCTGTGCGTGAAAGTCTTTTTCTCCGTCACCGCGTGGCGCAGGAAACACGTTCTTACCTGAACATGCAGAATTTCATCGAGGTGGAAACGCCCGTGCTGATCAAATCCACTCCCGAAGGAGCGCGTGATTTCATTGTGCCTTCGCGAATGAACCAGGGACAATTCTACGCGTTGCCGCAATCGCCGCAAACGTTCAAACAACTTTTGATGGTCGGCGGATTCGATCGCTACTATCAAATTGTAAAATGTTTCCGTGATGAGGATCTTCGTGCCGATCGTCAACCGGAATTCACACAGATCGACTGCGAGATGAGTTTCGTGGAGCAATCCGATATTCTTGCGACGTTCGAAGGAATGATCAAACATCTTTTCCAGAAAGTCAAAGGTGTAGACATCGGAACATTACCGCACATGACGTATGCCGATGCCGCGAAATATTATGGCAACGATAAACCCGACACGCGTTTCGAAATGAAATTCGTGGAGTTGAATGAGATCGTGAAAGGAAAGAATTTCAAAGTATTCGATGACGCAGAACTTGTTGTTGGAATTTGTGCGAAAGGCGCTGCGTCTTACACACGCAAACAACTCGATGAACTGACAGAATTTGTAAAACGCCCGCAGATCGGCGCGACAGGATTGGTTTATGCAAGATGGAACGAGGAGGGAATAAAATCTTCTGTCGACAAATTCTACAATGCGGAAGAGTTACAGAAATGGATGACAGCGTTCGGTGCGGAAAAAGGAGATCTCATTCTCATTCTCGCCGGCAGAAAAGATAAAACACGTAAAGCACTGAGCGAACTCCGTCTCGAAATGGGAACACGTCTCGGTTTGCGCGACAAGAATAAATTCTCCTGCCTGTGGGTAGTGGATTTTCCATTGCTCGAATACAACGAAGAAGAGAAACGCTTTTTCGCGATGCATCATCCGTTCACTTCGCCATTGCCGGAAGACATTTCCAAACTTGATACGGATCCCGGAAGTGTTCGTGCGAATGCATACGATATGGTGATCAACGGTGTGGAAGTTGGCGGAGGTTCCATTCGTATTTTCGACAGAACGCTCCAGTCAAAAATGTTCGACCTGCTTGGATTCACGAAAGAAGAAGCGCAGGCGCAGTTCGGATTTCTGATGAACGCATTCGAGTTCGGCGCACCACCGCACGGAGGCATCGCATTCGGATTCGATCGTCTGTGCTCACTTTTCGGAGGAGCAGATTCCATCCGTGACTTCATCGCGTTCCCGAAGAATAATTCCGGAAGAGATGTAATGATCGATTCGCCGAGTGTGATCGATGAGAAGCAGTTGAAGGAATTGGGGATTAAAACAACAGTTTAAGGCTCGTGGTTTGCATCGAACTTTAGTTCGACGCAAACCTTGGTAACTGGCAGGCAAGGGGGCGACTCCTGATCTGCGGACTAAAGTCCGCAGTTATGTTTGCGCTTGCCTGGTGAGGAGATTGTGATTCTTAGGCTGAAGTCCGCAGTTAATCTTACACATGCCTTTTGTTGCTCTCTCGATTCTTCGGTTCAAGTCCGCAGTTATTTCGTTCAGTTGCCTGCTATTGCGCCCTTGATTATTCGACTAAAGTCCGCAGTTATTCGTGTGTGTCTGTTATCACCACTCAAGTGGTCAGTAATGTAGCCCCGGACTTTAGTCCGGGGTTACACGAGCGCAACCACCCCACTCTCCACGAGCGGGACTTTAGTCCCGCTTACGCTGTATTATTTTTTCTGTTGTTTGGAATTTCAAAAAGTATATACATTTGCCGCCATTAGTTTTTTAAGGCGGAGCATTCCGCAGATATGCAAGCAGTTAATTTTAATACCGGGACTTCAGTCTCAAAGCAAAATGCCATATGTCAGAATTTGGGTGCACGCCGTTTGGGGCACTAAGAATCGATTTCCTTTTCTTACGAAACAGATCAGGGAAAAACTTATTGACCATATTTGCGAGAATGCGAAACTTAAGGGGATCTACATTGACAGCATCAATGGATTCACAGATCATTTACACGTGTTGATCTCACTCGATCACGACATGAGTATTGCAGAAGCAGTCAAACTCATCAAAGGAGAGTCGGCATTCTGGATGAATAAGAATCATATTACCACAAACAAATTCGAGTGGGCGCAGGAGTATTACGCAGCTTCTGTGGATGAATCCCGAATTGAAGTAGTGAGAAATTATATTGACAGACAGGAAGAACATCATCACAGGAAAACTTTTCAGGAGGAGTACAATGAATTTCTGAAAGCGTTCAGTTTTTTACAAGCAGGTTGAAGTCTGTTGTATTCTGCTACCTTTGTTTCTCCAATGAAAAACATCGTCAAACGAAAAATATTCAACGACCCTGTGTACGGATTCATCACCGTGCCTTCGGATCTGATTTATCGTTTGATCGATCATCCGTATTTCCAGCGACTGCGCAGGATCCGACAGCTGGGTTTGACGAATCTCGTTTACCCGGGCGCGAATCACACCCGCTTTCATCATGCGATGGGCGCGATGCACCTCATGCAGGAAGCCGTGGAGGTGATCCGTTCCAAAGGACACGAGATCACCAATGATGAAGCGGAGGCGGCTTACATCGCTATTCTGCTGCACGACATCGGCCACGGACCTTATTCACACGCACTCGAGACTTCGATCGTGCACAATATCACGCACGAAGATCTTTCCTTGCTGTTCATGGATCGGCTGAACAAAGAGTTTGATGGAAAACTTTCGCTCGCGATAAAAATTTTCCGTGACCAATACAAAAAGAAATTTCTCCATCAACTGGTGTCAAGTCAACTTGATCTCGATCGGCTAGATTACCTGCGCCGCGATTCATTTTTCACTGGCGTTTCGGAAGGGATCATCTCCAGCGACCGCATCGTGAAAATGTTCAATGTGCTGAACAATGAACTGGTGGTGGAAGACAAAGGAATTTATTCCATCGAAGGTTTCATCATCGCCCGCCGTTTGATGTACTGGCAGGTTTACCTCCACAAAACTGTTTTGTCGGCAGAGCATCTTTTGCTGAATGTGCTGAAACGCGCAAAACAACTGGCAGAAGCCGGCGAAGAATTATTCTGCTCTCCCGCGCTGCACAAATTTCTCTATCATCGTTTTTCCAAAAGCGCATTCGTGAATGATCCGGAAGTGCTCGACAATTTCGCGAAGCTCGATGATTACGACATCATGCTCAGCCTGAAAGTGTGGACCGAACATTCCGACAAGGTTCTTTCCAATCTTGCGAAGGCGCTCGTGAACCGTGAATTGTACGCGGTGGAATTGCAGAACAAAGCGTTCTCCGGAAGTTATGTGGATGATCTGCGGAAAAGAGCGGCGAAGAAATTCGGATTGAAGAAAGAAGAGATCCCATTTTACGTTTTCACCGGTGCCGTGCAGAACAAAGCGTATTCGAGTGATAATATCCGCATCAATGTACTTTTCAAGAATGGGATCCTGATGGACATCGCCGAAGCGGCCGACCTGTTCAACATTTCCGTGCTCGCACATCCTGTGAAAAAATATTTTCTCTGTTACCCGAAGTCGCTGCGGTAAGGTGTAACCTTTTTTCGGTTGTGCGTTATGCTTCAAAAGAAAGTCATGAAGCGCGCGATCCTTCTCCCGGTCATTTTCTTCACTTGTTCATCCTTCCATGTCTGCTTCAACGGCGATTATCCATGGGACCAATGGAATTCGGCAGACCTGGCCGCTGCAAACACGGCAAAGAATTTCAAAGGCATGAGCGATGAAGAGAAGAATTTTTTCCTGTATCTGAATCTCGCCAGGTTGCAGCCACGCTTATTTGCGCAAACTTACCTGCAATGGTTCACGGATTCAATTTCCAAACCAACCGGCTTTACACATGATCTCAAAGCGAAACTCATGAACATGAAACCGGTTGGAGTGTTGATACCGGATTCTGCAATGAATGCCATGTGTGCACACCGGGCTTATAGCTGCGCAAAATATGGCTGGATGGATCTGGCGGATTGGACGGTCAGAGGTGATTCTGTAAAGGACAGGTTCCCGGTCTTCTCGGAAATATTCGAATACGGAAGCGAAGATGGATTCGGACTTACTTTAGGTTTACTCATCGGCCAGTACAACACTAATTTCGCCGAATGCAGAAGAATTCTCCTGGATAAAAACTGGACGCATTTAGGCGTCGCATTCAGATCCTATATCAAAGATGAGCAGGACCAGGGTCCGGTCGGTATCATTGAATTTGGCCAGATCAAATCAGATTGAAGAGATGGATCCTGTAGGGCGACAGGATCGAAAGGAAGATTTTTTCCGGAGCCGCGACGGTAACTTCTGCCTCCAATTTTCGTATCTTGATAAGCCAGAAAATAAAAAACCATCGCCATGAAAAAATTATTTTTATTCATCGGACTCGTGATCTTCGGATTTACAATTGCCAATTCTTCCGTTGCGCGCAAAACGCTCATCAATAAACATCCTGCAGTTCTTGCCCAGGATACTGCGGCCGGCTGGCAAAAAGCGGCGACCTGGACAGCAATGAGCGACAACAAAAAACTCATTTACAAGATCAATCCAAAAAGTCTCACGGTTTATGCGTCGTGGAATTCAAAGACCTGGTCGGCAGTCATTGGCGGAACGTGGGTGGACAAAAACGGGAACTGGATAAAGATCCAAAACAAGAAATTGGTTTCTTCCTCGGACAAAGGCGCCACCTGGACAGAAATTTCAGATGGAAAATGGCAGGATGCGGATGGTGACTGGTGTATGTTCGGAAGCGATTGGAGTTTGTGGATCAAGAAATGATCATAACATCCCGCAGAAAAATAATTTCTCTAAAGACGTGTCTCGGCGATAATAACTTATTCCGCGACCAATCTTCCTGTGTTGTAAAGCTGTCCGTTCACGACGAAGCGGTAGAAATACATTCCGGAAGGAAGGTTGTTCCGCTCAAAGACAATTTCTCCTGAAGAAATATTTTCCGAGTAAATACATTTTCCATTCACATCGTAAACCGAGAATACGGCATCGGCACCGTGATCCACAAATGCAGGATCGACGAGGATGTGTACTTCATTCACGAAAGGATCTGGAAAGATCTTCAGCGCATCTGCATTCGCTGGCGTGTGATCGATTCCTGTCAGCGGACAATTCGAGCAAGGGCCCATTGTGCAATACGTGACCGTTCCGGCGATCGTTCCCATGTTCTGATCCCATGGAGTATTCGGTGTGGCATCGCAGATATCAAGCGTACCGGTGATCGAACTGGAGTTGATGAAATAATTCGCGATGCAGTACATTCCCGTTCCGTTTGCTGCTGCTGAATTCAACCAGTTGTTGGTGGCGATGCTTCCGAAATTCGTGAAATTATCACTGGTGCCGAGATTCTGTCCAACACAAATCTTTCCCGGAGTTTCATTGTAGAAAATTCCACTCTGCGCAAGATCGGTCGCGACATTGATCGTTCCGTAATTGTGAAACTGGTTGTTCATCCCGACTGCAAATACATCACAGGACATGTATCCCTGGATCTTCGCATCGTTACCACCGAGCGCGATCGTGTCCATTCCCTGGTCGATGAGCGAACCATTCAGCGTGACCTGGAACCAGGTGAGCCCATCCGCGATATTCTGATTGAATGTCACCGCTGTATTTACGATGATGCTGTCATCAGAAGGTGTTGGTACACCAGCAGGACTCCATATCGCCGGATTGCTCCAATTGCCATTAGCAATGGAAATGCGTGTGCCGACCTGGGCGGAGAGAAAACAGTGTACGGTACAAGCAAGGGATAATGTAAGAATGAGTAATGATTTTTTCATACGGGTTGATTTTAAAAAAATGTTGCAAGAATCCTGCCAGCGAGTGCTAAAATAGTCAGCAATCCAATTCATTTCTGCACCCGAAGAGATGTTCTCCTTATTTTTGCGTCGCTATGGCGACAGGTTCGGGTAACAAAGCTCTTCTTTTTATTTTCATCACGCTGTTGATCGATGTCATCGGGCTCGGCATCATCATTCCGGTAATGCCCGATCTGATCATTTCCATTCTGCATTGCAGCACTCCGCACGCATCCGTGATCAGTGGATGGATGATGCTGGCGTATTCCAGTATGCAGTTTCTTTTTTCGCCGGTGTTGGGCGGGCTCAGCGACAGATTCGGGCGCCGACCGATCCTGTTGTGTTCACTTTTTGCATTCGGGATCGATTATTTCATTCTCGGTTTTGCGAACAGCATCGCGTTTCTTTTTGTCGGACGATTCATTGCCGGAGTAACGGGCGCAAGTTTTACAACCGCCACCGCTTATATTGCCGATATCAGCACCCCGGAAACGAGAGCGAAAAACTTCGGAATGGTCGGTGCGGCATTCGGACTCGGTTTCATCATTGGTCCGGCGATCGGTGGAATGCTCGGCGGACTTGGATTACGCGTTCCGTTTTTCGCTGCTGCAGGACTTTCATTTTTGAATACGATCTATGGCTATTTCATTGTTCCCGAATCATTGAAAATGGAAAACCGCAGGAAGTTTGAATGGAAACGCGCCAATCCGCTCGGGGCCTTGCTGCACCTGCGTCGTTACCCGATGCTCATCGGTCTTGCCATTGCATTTCTGCTGATGAATCTTGCAGGACAATCTTTACCGACCACGTGGGCATTTTTCGGGAAATATCAGTTCAAGTGGAGTGAGGGAATGATCGGTGTTTCACTCGCCGTCGTCGGCCTGAGTATCGCGCTGGTGCAGGGTGGACTCAACAGGATCGTGATCCCGAAACTCGGGGAGAAGCGATCCATCTACGTTGGTTTTTGTTTTTACGCGATCGGTATGGCCGCATGCGCCTCTTCTTCCGCTACATGGATGGTGTTTTTGGCGCTTGTTCCGCTTGCGCTCGGAGGATTTGCCGGCCCGTCCATGCAGTCGATGATGTCTTCTCATGTTGGAGCCAATGAACAGGGCGAACTGCAGGGAACGCTGACCAGTCTCATGAGTGTGGCCTCCATCATTGGGCCATTATTATTTCCGTTTCTCTTCAGTTATTTCACATCGGATAAGGCGCCTTTACAACTGCCGGGTGCTGCCATGTTCTGCTCTGCGCTGCTGACACTCTGTGCTCTTTTCACCTGCGTTATGGTTTTCAGGAAGAGGTCTTTCGAAGCGAAGCATGTTGCAGCAGGGGCTTCATTGGAGAAGTAAACCTTTCGGCATTTCCTGCGTCTAAGAACAAGCAGTGGAAAACGCGGTTTTTTCATTGACTTTCGCCACTCTATTTTAACTAAATTTACGCGATGAAATTTTCGGCTAAGGAAATTGCTGCTTTGATCGGTGGAAAAGTGGAAGGAGATCCGGATTCAACTGTTTCGAAACTCGCGAAAATAGAAGAAGGGATCCCCGGATCACTTACGTTTCTTTCGAATCCGCAATACGCTTCTTACATCTACACCACGGGCGCAACAATTGCTATCGTGAATAACGATTTCGTTGCTGAACAGAAAATTCCTTCAACACTCACACTCGTTCGCTGCGCCGATTCACGCCAGGCTTTTGCAAAACTGCTCGACGCTTACAATCAGTTCCGCCTGAACAAGACCGGTGTCGATCCGAAAGCGCATGTTTCTCCATCCGCTGTTGTCGGGAAGAATGTGTACATCGGTGCGTTCGCATTCATCGGCGATCATGTGGTCATTGGTGACAACACAAAAATTCACCCGCATGTGCATGTAGGCGATGCGGCGAAAGTGGGAAGCAATTCCATCATTTATTCCGGCGTGAAGATCTATCACGATTGTGTGATCGGGAATCACTGCATCCTGCAGGCGGGAACGATCGTCGGCGGCGACGGATTCGGATTTCAGCCGAACAGCACGAACAATTACCAGAAAGTTCCGCATATCGGAAATGTGATCATCGAAGATCATGTGGAGATCGGCGCGAATACGACCATAGACCGTGCGACACTCGGTTCGACCATCATCCGCAAAGGCGTGAAGCTGGATAACCTGATCCAGGTGGCACACAATGTGGAAATAGGAGAGAACACGGTGATCGCGGCGCAAACCGGGATCGCAGGAAGCACCAAGATCGGAAAGGACTGCATGATCGGCGGGCAAGTCGGCATCATCGGCCACTTGCAGATCGGTGACCGTGTGAAGATCGCGGCGCAATCCGGCATCGGAAATAATCTGAAAGATGAAGAGATCGTACAAGGCTCACCGGCTTTCGCGATCGGCGATTACAAACGTTCCTACGTGGTATTCCGCAATCTTCCTGATCTCTACGACAAAGTAAAAACCCTGCACTCCAGTTCCAAAACAGAAAAATAATTTTCCTCACAGCAATGATCACAAAGCAACGCACCATTAAAAATTCCATCTCCGTAAGCGGCGTGGGATTGCACACAGGTAAAAAAGCGACGCTCACTTTTCATCCTGCGCCCGAAAATCACGGATTCAAATTCCGCCGGGTGGATATGGAAGGACAACCCATCATCGATGCGGATTGCGACCTGGTAGTTGACACCTCACGCGGAACCACACTCGAGCAGAACGGCGCGCGCGTGTACACGTGTGAACATGTGCTCGCAGCTGTTGCAGGACTGGATTTTGATAATATTCTTATCGATCTCGATGCACCGGAAGTTCCGATCATGGATGGAAGTTCTTTTCCGTTCATCGAAGCGCTGGAGAAAGCCGGTGTGCAGGAACAGAAAGCGGATCGCGTGTATTTTGAACTGACGGAGAATCTCACGTATGAAGACCCGGTGAAGAAAGTGGAGATGCTCGCCGTGCCACAGGAAGATTTTCGCGTGACGGTGATGGTGGATTACAATTCTGAAGTACTCGGAACACAACATGCGGGCATGTACCGCATGAATGAATTCAAAGAAGAAATTGCGCGCTGCAGAACATTCGTTTTCCTGCACGAGCTGGAAATGCTGTTGAAGCATAATCTCATCAAAGGCGGTGATCTGAATAATGCGATCGTGCTCGTGGATAAACCGATCTCTGATGAGGACATGACGCATTTGCGCAAGGTGTTCAACAAACCGGATGTGGAAGTGAAAGGCAAAGGCGTACTCAACAATACCAAACTGCATTACTACAACGAACCGGCGCGTCACAAACTCCTCGACATCGTTGGTGATCTTGCACTCGTGGGTGTGAAAATGAAAATTCACATTCTTGCCGCGCGTCCGGGTCATGCGGGAAATGTGGAGTTCGCGAAAAAAATAAAAGCGCTCATCAAAAAGCAACGTTCGAAAAAATCGGACGACTTCAACATAGATCCCGGCAAACCTGCGCTCTTCGATGTGCGCGAGATCATGGGAATACTTCCGCATCGCCAGCCATTCCTGATGGTCGATAAGATCATCGAGATGTCGGAGTCGCATGTGGTGGGCGTGAAAAATATCACGATGACCGAATTCTGGACCAAAGGACATTTTCCGGATGAACCGATCATGCCGGGTGTGTTGCTCGTGGAAGCGATGGCGCAAACGGGTGGTGTGCTCTGCCTGAAAACCGTTCCTGATCCGGAGAATTATCAAACATATTTCCTGAAAATGGACGCGGTGAAATTCAAACAGAAAGTTGTTCCGGGCGACACCTGCGTTTTCAAACTTGATTTCATTTCACCGATCCGCCGCGGGCTTTGCCACATGAAAGGTGTGACGTACGTGAATGGAAAAGTGGTGGCCGAAGCGGAAATGCTCGCACAGATCGTGAAGGTTCGTAACCTCGATGTAAAAGTTCCACAAGCAGTAACTGTATGATCTCGAAACTCGCTCATATCGATCCGAACGCACAACTCGGGAATAATGTAACGGTAGAACCATTCGCTTTCATCGAAGGTGATGTGGTGATCGGTGATGGCTCGTGGATCGGTCCGCACGCGATGGTGATGAACGGATCGAGACTGGGAAAGAACGTAAAAGTATTTCCGTGTGCAGTAGTTGGCGGAGTGCCGCAGGATCTGAAATATGCGAATGAAAAAACAACAGCGGAGATCGGCGACAACACCGTGATCCGTGAATACGTGACGGTGAACCGCGGAACAACGGACAGAATGAGAACGGTGGTGGGCAGCAATTGTTTGCTGATGGCGTATGTGCATGTTGCGCACGATTGCCTCGTTGGAAACAATGTGATCCTCGCGAATTATGTCGGACTTTCCGGTCACTGCACCATTGACGACTGGGCGATCCTCGAAGGCATGGTGGGAATTCCACAGTTCATTCACATTGGCGCACACGCGTTCATCGCCGGAAAATGCGGCGCGAGAAAAAATGTTCCGCCATTCGTGAAAGCGGCGCGCGAACCACTGACGTTCGTTGGTGTGAACACGGTAGGCATGCGCAGAAGAGGTTTCTCCAATGAAGCGATCGCGAACGTAGAAGATATTTACCGCATCCTGTATGTGAAAGGACTGAACGTGTCGAACGCGATAGCGATCATCGAAAAAGAAACGGCTGATACGCCGGAGCGCCAGCTCATTCTTGATTTCATCAACAATTCGAAAGAAGGAATCATCCGCGGATTGAGTTAGCCGCCCGCAGGCCAGCGCGCATTCAAAATTCAGGATTGAAAATTCGTAAAGATTCGTAATGCCTCATCGGGCCTGCCTGCGGTAGGCAGGGCATTTTGTCATTAGCACCGGCGGTGCTATCCATTTTCATTTTCGTATCATTCGTAATGCCCTGTAGGGGCATTCATATGGTAGCACCGGCGGTGCGATCCCATTTTTCATTTTCGTATTATTCGCAATGCCCTGTAGGGGCATGCATATGGTAGCACCAGCGGTGCGTTTTATTTTTCAATGCCCCATCGGGGCATTCCTGTGCGTGGTATGTGCGAACGAATTTTGATGCACTGACCATTTTTCCTAGCCCGGATGTGGCCGAGCTCCGCCGAAAGCCGCAGCCGGACGAACCATTTTTTGAAACGCTGCAGTCCGCCGCGGCGGATTGCTCCCCCAATAAATAGTCACGGATAAGCGCCAATCAGCACGCATTATCCCATGTCTCATGTCTCTCTTCCCGCGTCCCGATACGGCACTGATTTTGCAGTAAATTGCATTATGAAAAAGGCGTTGTGTGTGTTCACGTTGTTTCTGTTTCCGCTTGCGATGATCGCGCAGGATGGATTTGTTCGTGAACGATACAGCAATGATGTTTCGGAATGGTCGGTGGATGTTGGTGGAAGCGGAGAGATCCGTACGCGGTACAACAATGATTATACGGAATGGGCTGTTTCACTCGGCTCGAATTCGGGAACGATCCGCGAACGATTCAGCAACGACAGGTCAGAATGGATCATTGATATAGGTGATGAAACGTATGATCTGCGCATGCGGTACAGCAATGATAATTCGGAATGGATACTGAGCGGCGGTAATCTGCCGGGTGAAGTGGATATACATGAGCGTTACAGTAATGATGCGGGCGAATGGACCATGAGTGGAAATGCACCGGCAGTGGATATGCATTTGCGTTACAGCAACGATTACACTGAATGGGTGGTGAGTGGATGCGCTGAAGGCACGAACAGGGGAATCTGTGTTGCTGCGGCATT
This sequence comes from Bacteroidia bacterium, assembly GCA_035496135.1. Lineage (GTDB taxonomy): Bacteria > Bacteroidota > Bacteroidia > Palsa-965 > Palsa-965. The sequence goes on along the minus strand of DATJEX010000301.1, from coordinate 1,429 downwards.
CCTTCCGATCTATGCTTCCCTGTACCTTTCCCCTCCGAAACCGCAATGATCCCATGAAACGAATTCTCCTTCTTCTTTTCATTCCGCTTTCGTTCTGCTCGTTCGATAATAAGATCGTCGATGGAACGGACGAAGGAAGGATACGTACGGTTTTCAAAGGAAAGATCGAAAGCTGGGACGTGGATTTTCTGAATGATGAAGGAACGTTTGACGGATACCTGATGGATGATGTGAACCGCTGGACATTTGATGTTGGAAATCTGTCGGGTGAAGTGAATACGGAATTCAACGACGCCTACAACAGCTGGGTGATCACCGTGGGTGATAAAACATACAATATGAAAACAAGGATCAGCGGATCCTGGTACAAATGGGAATTGACGGGGCCGGATATTCCCGAGAAGACAACGATACAGACGCTGTACAACGCGAGTTATGACAACTGGAAAATGTCGCGCGATGGAATTGAAACATCGATCACCACGTACATGAATAACAGCTGGGACGACTGGAGCATGACCGGTGATCTGAAAAATCTGACGGATGGAGAGAAAGTAGCGAGCCTGTTCGTTCCTGTTTTTGTGTCGAGGGTTTATAAGAAGATCATTGCGAAATAGGTATTGGGGTATTAAGGTATTAGGGTAACAAGGTTTTTTTACCTGTGCGGCATTCCGGCTTAATAAGTTACCAATTACAAATACCTCAATACCCTAATACCCCAATACCTATCTTTGCCGATGCTCGTTTCACTGGACAACATCGGAAAAAAATTCGGACGTGAATGGATCTTCCGTGGGGTGAACGCTGAATTCAATTTCGGGTCGCCGACTGTTATTCTCGGCGCGAACGGTTCTGGCAAATCGACATTGCTGCAGATCATTTCCGGAAGTTTGATGACGGGCGAAGGGAAGATGAAGTATTCGGAGAATGGAAAAGATATTCCGGAAGATGAGATTTACCCGAAGCTGAGTTACGCTTCTCCTTACCTTGAGCTGATGGAAGAGATGACGCTCGAAGAGATGATCGCGTTCCAGCAAAAATTCAAGAAGTGGCGGAAGAATTATTCCAATAAGGATGTGCTCGAATTATCGGGCCTTGCGAAAGACAAAAATAAATTCATCCGCAATTTCTCATCGGGCATGAAGATGCGCACCAAACTCACGCTGGCTATTCTTGCGGATACTTCATTGTTACTGCTCGATGAACCCTGTTCCAATCTCGATCACGCCGCGTGTAAGTGGTATGGCGATCTTGTTTCCGCTAACCTCGATAACAGGACGGCGATCGTTTGTTCGAATGAAATGAAGGATGAATATTTTTTCTGCAAGAAAGAATTGCGGATAGAGGATTTCAAATTAGTTGGCAGTAAGCAGTAAGCAGAATGCAGTCGTCAGTCTTTTGGTCACCGGGGTTCCTTTGCGAAATCAGC
>DATJEX010000300.1:0-6678 GCA_035496135.1 Bacteroidia bacterium | reverse complement strand
TGTGCTGCAGATCGAAGTCGCGGGATTCAACGTTGTTGGCGAATTGCTCGATATTTTCATTTCCGCTGTGAATGATGATATCGATCACGGAAAAGAATTGCGCAAGAAACGTCCTTACAGTGATAAGGTCATTCGTCTTTTCCCCAAACAGTTTTTACAAGCTGATAAAGACAATGTCTACCTGCGCTTGTTAAGAGTGAGTGAATTCGTGGCAGGAATGACGGATACATATGCGGTGAGTCTTTACAGAAGACTGAAGGGAATTGAACTTCCCAAATGATTCAAGTTTGAATTTTGATATCAATTAGAATGGGTTCCTCTCCGCTGCTTGATTTCATTGCTAACAGCATTTTCTGCCTTGCAGTAATTGTTATTCTTTCCTCTGTGCTAATCGGGCTTACAGCTTTGATTTGTTATTGGTGTTCCATATCCTTTAATTTTCTTCGCGTATGGGCTCGGTCAATAATACTGGATTCCGTGCTTTGCATTATCATCTTATCCTACACGTTACACGATTTCCAGATATACCTGCTGGATGACTATCGCGAATTTTATCCCTATCTATTGATGCTGATAGCGGCAACTACAACTCTTTTTTCTGCATTACATATTGCCAAAAACATCTGCAAATCAAAAAATGGATAGAATGACCGAATGGGGAAGCCTCCCGAAGTAATTCGGAATTACCTGATTTGAAAAAACGAAAATCCAAAAGCGATGAAGCCACAGTTACGAATTAACAATCCCGCTGCATTGGATTTTGAGGTGATCGAGAAAGAACTTCTTTCCGGCAAGCATGTCATTATACAATTTGTAAGTCCGGGTTATTCAGAATTAATTCTTTCCCAACTCAACGACCTTTGCAGGAAATATGACCACAATTTCGGAATAAGATTTTATGGTCATTATTCAGGGTCATTCGATTTCAATGTTCTCTTGCGTCTTCCCTGCGTAAAGTGTCTTTATGTTGATTGTCTTGTTCGCGCGGAAAATGTTCAGGCGATCGCTGAATTAACACAGCTTGAAGAGTTGAGTTTGGGAGTCTTTGAACTCAGCGAAACCGGGATTCTCCGCTTTGAGAATTTAAAGAGACTAAGAAAACTTATTCTCGGTGAAACAAGAACAAAAGCTTTAGATCTCATACACATTAAGGATTATAAAAACCTTTCTCATTTAACAGTCAACGGACATACGAAGAACATTGAGGCTATTGGCGAACTTTCCGAACTGGAATATCTCTCCTTCAATTCGATCAGGAAAACTCCCGTTCCATTTGTCAACAGGCTTAAAAAGCTGAAAACACTGAAATTCATTCTCGGGGGCAGGGCTGATATTCTCGAGATAACTGAAAACTCCATCGAGGAATTGGAAATTGTATGGGTCAGGGGATTCAATAACCTGGATAATATTTCCAATTTCAGAAAGCTGAAACGACTGAGGATCGAGGACAACATTCAACTCCAGGAATTGCATTTCACTGAAGAATTTCCACAATTGACGGATCTCAGAATTCTCAATTGCAAAACGCTGAATTCACTGACAGGCCTGGGCCATCTGACCGCCCTGTTCCAATTAAGGATCTACAAAACCAATCTTGCTTTCCAGGAGATCATTAACCAGAACCTACCGAAAACACTTCAAGTATTTTCATTTGTTACGGCTAAAAAGAAAATTGACGAGGTGACTGCGGCAGATCTGCAAAGAAGAGGATACCGTAATAAGGTTTAAAGCAAAAGATCCTCAAAGGGGATTGAACTTCCCAAATGATTCAATATTGAAAATTCAAGATTCAAAATTGTGGCTCAAGGCTGGATATTCAATCTTGAATATTGAATTTTGATTTTTTTTACAAATTCCCTGTAACCTTTCCGCGTTTCATCCGCCTATATTGCAGACGCTACACTTATGCGGGAATCTGTACATACTGAGTTCATGCGCTTATATACGCCCCTGCACGACCGTTTCGCACGGTACTGCAGCAACCACGCTTATGGCATCATGGATGCGGAAGATCTTGTACAGGAAACCATTCTCGCGACACTGCAGCGGTTTCATACCATCAGGGAACCGGAAAAACTTTTCGGGTATATGATCTCCGTGGCGAACAATATCGTTCGCGATCATCTGCGCAGAAAAAAATTCACAGGAGATTATAACGAGAAAGCTTTCCGAAGACTCGAATCACGTTCTACCGATCCGGAAACAGCAATGGATATTCATCATCTTCATCTCGCTTTGCAGCAATTACCGGTGCGCGATAAAGAAGCGATCCTGATGTTCGAGATCAGCGGTTTCAGTATTGAAGAGATCGCGGCGGTTCAGAACTCAGGAACGAATGCGACCAAGACAAGATTGAGTCGCGCGCGGGAAAAACTACGCATCCTGATGGGAGACGTCTCGACTCCGCTCGACGCACCAAAAGGAAAATCCGTTAAACTGTTCACTTTATTGTAAACCACATGAACAATTCATCCAATACGGAAAGAGCATTCCATGCTATGAGAGAAATGCCGGTGGATATTTCCATCGACAGCATTCAGAAGATCGTTCTCGCTTCAGCCGCGGCAAGTGTCACTGTATCCAAAGCGTCAATAATTGCGAAGTTAATTCACACAAAATTTCATCTTAACACAATTATTGCCATGACCAGTTTCTTTTCAGCCACAGCCATCGGATGTCTCCTTCTTTTTTCCGGATGGCATCACAAGAACCCGGAAAAGATCGCAGCAAACAATTCTGCACTCACAAAAATTCCGGAACTGAATACCAATTCACTGAACGCAGGCCGTCCCGACATTTCTCTTTCTGTCGACACGCCGAAACAGAATAAGAATGTGGTCGTTGTTGCAAACGTGAATTCTGATCAGCCGAAAGACAGCGTGGTGATCGTGACAATTGAGAACGATGGTCACGGAGGGCGAATAACACGCACGATCAGGTCGGATTCCTCAGAAAATATCGTGATCAACAACAGCGGAGATTCACTTCTGCCACATCGCGTGGAGCGCGCTTACACGTATGTGTATAATGACGGGCACGCGCATGGCAAGCACGGCAATTGCGTCATGATCACGCAGAGCAATGTGATCAATACCGACTCCGTGGCAAACGCCGGCGCGCAGGCTTACTCATTTGCATACAATGACAATATTCTTCCCAAGGGAAAAGGAAAATGCATTGTCATCAACGAAATGAATGATGGAAACCCGGATTCGCTTTCCGTTCCTTCGCTCGACGGCCAGGACATGAATGTGGTGATCAATATGAATGATGTGCCGAAGATGAACCGCAGGATGCAGATCGTGACGAATTCAAACAATCTGCCCGGAGTGGAAATGAACGAACAATTTATTTTCGATGATAATGACGCGATTCAACTCGCCACCTGCAACATCAGCGGAATACACGAAGATTCACTGCGGCAATTGCTCAGTGCAAAATTATTCGTCGACAAACTCATCACAGACCAGGAGCATTTCACCTTCATCATCGACGGAAAAAATCTGAAAGTGAACGGCGTGAAACAGAGTGAAGATGTGTACAACACGTACAAGAATTATATTGAGTCTGTTTCCCCGAATAAAGTCGACAGGAAATTCCTGTACGATCTGACGGTGGATGGAGATCAGCTGCGGATCAATGTGAAGAATTATACAAGATAAACCGAACATGGAGGAAGGAAGATGGAGCATGGAATTTCCATTCCATAGTCCTTGCTCCTTCTTCCATGTTCTGTCAAGAAATAGAATTTTCCAAAACCTCAAATATCTTCACCATCCCGAATGTATCAAGCCGGATATATTCCTCGAGCGCGGTTTTTCCTTCTGCAATTTCAAACAAGTCTCCTGAGTTTTCCAGTTTGGCATAAACCGCCATCGCGTGATTTCCGTTCTGGATAGCGATATTGGAATAATTCTGGTCGGGAACGAGCGAAGGAAGAACGTATTTGAGTGAAACGGATCCTTTCATTTCCGGGTGATAATACCATCCTTCGGCAAAAGGTTGTTTCAGGTCACGGATGCGTTTCAACCGCTGATCGATCTCAGCACTTTTTTCCGGAAATCTTTTTCTCAGCAGATTCAACACCGTTTTCTCGGCCGTCATGTCATAAGCAAGGATCGGTTCTTCACCTTTCGTTTCTTCGAGAAATCGTTCGAGGAATTCAGCGCGCGGATCACTGCCGGGTTCTGCGAGGAAGGAATGATAACTTATCTCGCCGTTTGCATTTCGTTTGTGAATGGAATACGCAAAAGGCAAAGCCTGGAAAGGCCACGTGCCATGGTATTTCGGAATGGCAGGCTGATACGATTCAATGTCGAGAAAAATAATTTCTTTTCCCAATGGCAAAAGCCATTCGCGGATCCGTTCTTTCACCACGATCGTTTCTTTGGTCACGCGCACGTGTGCCTGCAATCGCGCGAGCAACGGCAACGGTTCTGTGTCGGGGATCTGTTCGGGAAAAATATATCCCGCGGAATAATATTTCGCCTGTTCAGCGCGAGAAATTCCGGAAAGTTCAAAAACATTTTCGGCAGGAACATTTTTCCAGCATTGCCCGCGGTAATCACATTCATACGGAGAGAAACACTGTTCGCCAATGGAAACTTCGGGAACCTGTTTCATTTTCAACACCGCTTTATGGCCCGCGATCTTCTCCCCGATCCGTTCGAAGTTCTCTTCCGCCGAACGCATGACGGAAACGATGCGGAAAAGTTTTTTAATATCGAGTTCACCTTCCAGCACGTAATCGCCATTCACATGCACGAGACAGAAATCAACGAGATTCAATCCCGCATTCTTCAGCACATAATATTGCAATTCCGCATCACGGAAATAAGCATGACTGAGCCGCAATGAACTTTTTACTTCGAACGCGCGCCACCCTGAGCTTGTCGAAGGGTCACCGTCACGAACGAGAATATCCACTAGCACCAGGACCTGGTCGGCAACAAACGCCGCTTCGTAGATCACTTTTTCTCCATCCGCCATCAATTGCGCAGTTCGCTCGATCGTTTTCTTTGACTTCGCCCCGATTTTCTCCGTCGCGTCTTTTCCGCCCGGAAAAAGTTGTCGTGCGAGAAATCCCACTTCATGTCCGCGATTGAACAACGCCTGTTGAGAAGGCGAGACCGGATCTCTGTACTGCGGATAATGTTTGTAGAAAAAAAGCGCCTTCGGACATTGAAGTCCTTTGATGTAGGAAGACTTGCTTAATAGATAATGACTCAAAGCGGGCTAAAGATAACGAGTTCTCTAAATAGCCCTTTTCAAATGCAAAAAACGCCGGTCTTACGGGACCAACGGTTCATCTTCACTTGACCGAGCGAGCGTTGCCGGTCTTTCCTTAGTTGCTAAGTTTCCTTGTTGCTTGGTTGCTTAGTTCTTAATTGCTTATGCTTTCGATCTCACCGGCCATTGCTGGCTTTCTGGTAAATGCAGATCCCAACTCTGTTAATATGATCAATGAACTCGGGATTTTCAATTGATTCAAATTTTACGAGATCAATTTTATTCAGAAGTTCGAGTTCGTCGAGCCGCAATTTCAAAGTGAGAAAATCGTCGAAAGAAATATTTTTTCCATATACGGCAATATCAATATCAGATCCAGGCTTGTAATTTCCTTTTGCCCTGGAACCAAATAGTACCGCCTTCTCAATTCTTTCGGACTTGCGCAAGACTTCAATTATACTTTCCAGGTTGTCCAGTGAGAGACCATATTTCATTTGTCGAACAAGTCAGATTGTTTCCCGGAACGTTCCTGCTCCAATTTTGCACATAGATCCATAAAAAGACGGTAATAAATCGCAATGACATTTTCCGCTATCTCCGTTGCTGTTTCGGCATTATAGGTGTGTGAGGTAAGCTCACGCGACTTTTTCATTTTTCTCCAGGCCTCACCTTGATTAATATAGCCATCCTTAAACGCCTGCTCAATGGCCGGATTTGGCCCTGCTATATCGTTATACCCTTTATCCCTTAACAAGTCCTGCAAAGTATTCCATGCCCATTCATATGTATATTCAAATCGCTGAATTAATCCTTCAACCTCCAGTTCTGAAAGGTCCTTGACTGTTTTATGCGCAGCAACTTCGCCCAACTTTGCAAGCGCTTTTTTGAAATTAGAAAACCTTTGTTCCCATCTGATATCCTTACTGTCCATTTCCTGAATTTTTATTCTTTTAAGCGTTATACGGTCAAAAGTACAATTTTCAATAGTGTTAGTCCCGTTCGGCCTCAAACCTGTTTCCAACCAACCCAAAACAAAACAAAAAGTCCACAAACCTTACGGGATTCGTGGACTTTCTCTTCTTCACAATTTTCCGGAAGAGCGGTTCCGGAGTTTTTTTACCATAAAGCGATCAGGATGATCTGCTTTATGGTTAGTTCGTTATGCTTTCGATCTCACCGACCATAGCCGATTTCTTGATCTCAAGCGACCTGGAGAAGCGAAGCAGAGCGTCGATAACGTGCTGACGCGGTTCCAGGGGTCCTGAGCCAGTCGAAGGATCCTCATTACTGTAGCGGAGTAGATCTTCGCTTTCGATGTTGAGGCTCATAATTTCAGTAGTAGTAGTTTTGATCATTCAGGAGAGTGTTGGTTTTGATGTATAACGGCGGCGGAAAACCAAATATTGTGCTCCCCGGAAACATTCCTTTTCCGCCATTCAAAATTCAAGG
>DATJEX010000299.1:0-12197 GCA_035496135.1 Bacteroidia bacterium | reverse complement strand
TCTGGAGGAATTGGGATTAGGGGGGATTTTTGATTTTCCTAAATCAGTGCAGTTGGTAAAAAAATTACTGAAGTATACGGAAGACGGACAGATAGTTCTGGATTTTTTTGGTGGATCAGGGACGACTGCAGAAGCGATCATGGAAATGAACAAAGATGGTAACCGCAGAAAATTTATTTTGGCTCAGCTCCCTGAAAAGTGTGATGAGTCGGGTGAGGCATACAAGGCCGGATATAAAACGATTTCACAATTTACAATTGAACGGATCAAAAGAGCTGCTTTGAAGGTTCAAAAGGAGATGGAAAGCAGTGATGAAGGTTTATCTGACAGGCAAGCAAATAAAGGAATGGATGTTGGTATTAAAGTTTTCAGACTTTCACCTTCCAATTTTAAGATATGGAGAGGAGATGAAGTTACCAATGCAAACTTGGGGACGCAACTGGATGCATTCACTGATCCGGTGAGAGAAGGTAGTGAAAACAGGAACATGATATATGAATTGTTGCTTAAAGCTGGTTATGATCTGACCGAAGAAATTGAATTGAAACAAGGGTACGCCTCCGTACACGCCGCTGAACTCATTATCGCAATAGAAGATATGAGCCCGGAGATAATTGAAAAGATAATTCTGGCCAGACCTAAAAAAGTAATCACCCTGGATAAACTTTTTTCAGGCAACGATCAGCTTAAGACAAACACCGTTCTTCAAATGAAGGATGCCGGTATTGATTTTAAGACCATATGAAATTAAAGTTCGACAGCAATCAGGAATTCCAACTGGAAGCTATAAAATCCATTACGGATATTTTTGAAGGGCAAACACTGAAGAATAGTGATTTTGAATTTTCAATTACGCAGCCCGGAGAATTAATGACGGAAAGTGGTTTTGGGAATAAACTGGATTTTTCACGCCTCGATCAGCTGGTCCCGAATATTCAGCGAATCCAGCAGGTTAATGGAATCAAATTACAAGGAAAGGAAGAGATTATCGCGAATGGCTGGAACTTTTCTGTTGAAATGGAAACTGGAACGGGGAAGACTTATGTGTATCTGCGCACGATTTATGAATTGAATAAACTTTATGGATTCAAGAAGTTTGTCATCGTTGTTCCATCCGTCGCAATACGGGAAGGTGTACTGAAGAATCTTGAAATTACAGAAGAACATTTGCAGAGTCTTTATGAGAAAGTTCCCGCTGATTCGTATGTATACGATAGCAGGAAGGTTTCAAATCTTCGGGGATTCGCATCGTCGAACACGATCCAGATCATTGTGATCAACATCGATTCATTTGCAAAAGACGAAAACATTATCAATAAACCAAATGACAAACTTACAGGCAGGAAGCCCGTGGAATTTATCCAGGGATGTAAACCGATAGTTATCGTGGATGAGCCACAGAATATGGAGACAGAAATCCGGAGAAGAGCTATCGAAAATCTGAATCCGCTTTGTACGCTTCGTTATTCTGCTACACATACCAACTTTTACAATCTCGTTTATTCTCTTAATCCCGTAAAAGCTTATGATCTTGGTTTGGTAAAACAGATTGAAGTCGATTCAGTTGTCAGTGAAAATGATTTTAATTCGCCTTTTCTTCAACTCGAGAATATAACGCGTGTTGGAAATAATATTAAAGCAAGAATAAAAATTGATGTAATCACAGAAAAAGGAATCAAAAGAAAATCAGTAACAGCGGGTGTCAAGAATGATAATCTGTACTTTTTGTCTGATGAAAACAGTAAATATGACGGGTTGAAAATAATCGAATTTGACCTGGCCGAAGAACAAATTGAGCTCAGTAATGGATTGGTTTTAAAGAAAGGAGAAACACAAGGAGGGATGAATGATGAGGTCATGAAAGTGATGATCAGGAAAACTATCGAAGAACATCTCAGAAAGGAAAGGAATTACAACGACAAGGGAATAAAAGTGCTTTCGCTTTTCTTTATTGATAAAGTGAAAAATTATCGGGAGTACGACCAGAGTGGGAATCCGCTCAAAGGAAAGTTTGCAAAATGGTTTGAAGAATTATATGAAGAAGAAATTTCCAATCCAATCAATAAGACCATTTCCTCACATTCTGCCCAGGATGTGCATAACGGATACTTTTCACAAGACAATAAAGGCAGGGTGAAAGATACAGGCGGAGAAACGCAACTGGATGACCAGACATACAGATTGATTATGAAAAGTAAAGAGGAATTGCTGGATCTGAACACTCCTCTTCGGTTTATATTCAGTCACTCGGCACTTCGTGAAGGATGGGACAACCCAAATGTGTTTCAGATCTGTACGCTTAATGAGACCAAATCGGAAGTGAAGAAGCGACAGGAAATCGGCAGGGGATTGCGGCTTAGTGTAAATGGACAGTCTGGAGAGCGCATCTTTGACAGGAATATTAACCGGCTGACTGTGATTGCTAATGAGAGTTACGATGACTTCGCAAATGCACTTCAAAAGGAAATTGAGGAAGATTGTGGAGTGGATTTTTCTGGCAGAATAAAAAACAGGAACGAGCGAAAGAAGGTGAATTACAGGAAGGGATTTGAGGCAGACCCGAAGTTTTTACAAATTTGGGAGAAGATTAAATTCCAAACAAAATACAGCGTTGATTATAATACTTCGGAACTTGTTTCACAGGCATCAGATGCGATTCGGAAGATGGAAGAGACCAGGAAACCTGCCGTAAGATCTACCCGACAAAAAGTTTTGATTACTGAGGAAGGTGTAGATGGGATGCTGATAAGTGACAGTTTCGATGAGAATTATCTGGCCTCATTCGAAATTCCGGACATGCTCTCTTACATACAGGGTAAAACAGAACTCACCAGAAAAACGATTTTGGATATTATCAAAAAATCGGGCCGGTTAGAAGAATTGCTTCTGAATCCTCAAATGTTTATGGACAACGCTGTAGCACGTATCAAAGAGGAATTGAACATGTTGATGATTAAAGGAATAAAGTATGAGAAAATTGGTGGTAGAGTTTATGAAATGACCTTGTTCAATGATACTGACTTTGAAATATTCCTGGACGATTTCACGTATACGGTAAATAATAGTGCCAAGACCATTTACGATAATTACATCCCCCTTGATAGTGGAGTTGAAACTCAATTTGCTCGAGATTGTGAAAGCAGCGAACAGGTTGAATTTTATTTCAAACTGCCAACTTGGTTTGAGATCACAACTCCTATTGGAAAGTACCGCCCTGATTGGGCAGTGGTTTTCAATAACGAAAAAAGAATTTATTTTGTTGCGGAAACAAAATCGGCAGGGCAGGAATTGCGGGAATCCGAAAAATTAAAAATTGAATGCGGTAAAGCCCATTTCGAAAATTTCAATGATGTTGTATACAAAAGAGTTTCGACAGTAAAGGACTTGTCTAATTAGATTTTACATCTACTCTTTATTCAATTCCTGCAACTCACTCCCTCCCGCACATCTTCCTGAAATCACACAGCTCACACACTTTCCGGTCTTCTGTCTGCAGAAATTTTTCCCCGCTGTCGAAAACAGAAGCGATCACTTCCGGTATCGCTTCGAAGGCTTCTTTTTCACATGGATCAACCCATAGACGACAATTTCACTGGATTCAATCACGAAGCTGATCACATAAGGGAACCTTGCAAGTTGTGCCGTGCGGAAGCCTTTCTTCTTTCTCGAAAAATGTTCAGGATATTTTTCAACGTGGGACAGGATTTTTTCCTATTCATCAAGGAACTGATCTCCCAATCCCGGAACTATTTTTTCATACCACAACCAGGCTTCTTCTACTTCAGCATAAACACGGTGATGAACAACCAATTTTTTCATTTACTGTGTTTCGAATGGATCATTTTCCGGATCTCCTTCGGAGAATAGGTTTTGCCTTTGCCCTTTTTATATTCAGCCCGTCTTTCTTCGAGTAACTGAATATCAGCCTCGCTTAATTCATATTTATTTTCTGAATCTGAATATTCTTTAAGCATAGCATGAACGGCTTTGAGCAGGCGCTCTTCGGCAGTTTCAAGATATTGGCGGATTTCCTTCCGCATTTCATCGGTGCTCATATTGCTTCTGAATTAATAGTTATAAACCCAGCAGTTATCAGTGACCAGGCTTAAGTAAATTTAAGAAAGAATCACCAAATAGTCTTGTGATTCGTTTTCGAAGTTTCAGCGTTAACCCCTCACTCCCTCCCGCACATCTTCCTGAAATCACACAGCTCACACACCTTCCGGTCTTCTGTCTGCAGAAATTGATTTCCGGTGTCGAAAACAGAAGCGATCACTTCCCGGAGCACCATTTCAAATTCCTGCAGCACATCGTCGGTCAGCACATTGTTCTTTTCAAATTCGCAGAGCATCAAACCGCTTTTGTTTTTGCGGAATGAAATGATGCCTGACTGCAGTGGAAGGGAAGATGCATTTTCTTTTTTGTACAGGAGCGCGTACGTGAGGAGCTGGAACGCTTTGGCGAATTTGTTATTTGTCACGAGCAATGTTGATGCACTGATGTTGTCCTTCTCATTCGACTTCACTTTGAGATCTTTCTCGTCTACAATTCCGGTCTTGTAATCAATGATGCGCAACGTTCCGTTCTTTTTTTCGATCCGGTCCGCCGTGCCTTTCAGGATTATTTTTCTTCCGGCCGCTTCCATCTCCACTTTCATTTCCTTTTCCAGCGCGATGATCTCACTGCCGCCGTTCTCCAGGTCTTTCTTTTCTTTTTTAAGCAGATCGGTCACGTATTGTACCGCGATCTTTTTGGCCAAAAGATTTTTTCCTGTTCCGGATCCTTCGCCGGGAAAATATTCGTTGAACACTTTAGCCGTGACGGATGGAGCGGATAAAATGGCGCTATCGTAAAATGCTGCGTCCGTTTTTTTCCCGAGCACGGGTGTGTAGATCAGCTCTAGCGTTTTGTGCATGATCGTTCCGAGTGTGTCGGCGCCGATCGTTTCTTCCACTTCATCGTGTTCGCGGATGCCGGCGATGTGATGCAGATAGAATTTCAGCTGGCAGGAAATGTAATTGTTGAGTGAAGATGGAGAAAAACCTTTTTCCGCATACGCCGATATCGCGTTCATCACTTCTTCATCTTTTGTAATGCTGATCGGTTGTTGGGCCTGTGAAGAAGCGTGAAGGCCCGGATCGAAGACCTGTTGTGTGATCTTCACATTCTTATTGATGGAAGGAAGTTCATGAAGCAGCTGCGTGATGAACCTGCTCTTCTCTTTATTGCCGAACAGATCGGTGTCGGTGTTGTAGGTGATGAAAATATTCTTCGCGCGCTGCAGGAGATGATAGAAATGATAAGCGAATGTCGCATCGCGGTCGGAAAAGGTCGGCAAGCCGAAATGTTTGCGCAGTTCGTAGAGAATGAAAGTGGAATTGGACCTGGAAGACGGAAGGATATTCTCATTCGCGCTGAGCAGGATCACATTCTCAAAATCGAGCGTACGTGTTTCGAGAAATCCCATCACCTGCATGCCCTGCACGGGTTCACCCGAGAACGGAATGGTTGAGCCGGCAACCTGTTGTTCCATCAGTGTGCGGAATGCTTTCAGATCATCGTGCAATGCATATTGTTCATTCAGCGTCGCCGCCCTGTTGAGCAATTGATCGAGCCGGAAAAGAAATTCCACGTCCATGTTGAATCCGTTCTCGTTCAACGGTAATCCAGCACGGCACGCCGCAATGATGGAATGCAGATTTTCAATGGCATGGCCTGTATTTTTCCATGGAACAAAAAGTAAAGCGGCTGTTCCGAATGAACTATTTTTTTCTTCCGCTGCTTTTTTCAGAACTGAAGCTGCGCAGAAGATCGAGTTGTTGCGTGTGAGCAGTTCCGTGAACACCGTTGCAAGACGGGAATCTCCGGTGAGCGCCGAGAACAAAGGATGACGGAACAAACGTGTGAGATCGGCGTGGTAGAATTTCAATTCACCTTCCCGTGTGTGCACATTGAAGCGCGCGGCATTTTCCTGCAGCAGAAAAAGTGCGGTGAGCAGCGAAGCCGCCGGTGAATTCTTCAGCGGATAACCCATCGTGACATTTACCGGGCCTTCGAAGGGAAGTGAATGCAGCAATGGAAAGAGCAGCGTTTCATCAGCGAGTACTACCGCCGTTTTTTCAGAAAGAGCTGATTTTTCATTGAGGCCGGATAAAAATTGAGCCGCAGCTTTTGCCTGCGAAACATTCCTTGCCACAGCTGTGATCGTGATATTTTTATTCCCGGTGGAAAGTTCGTCCGTGATATTCTCAAAAACAAAAGCGGCATTCTTCGGACGCGTGAGTAACGTGTTCCGGTATTTTCTAAGGAATTTTCCGGCTTCCTGCGCTTTGTCTTCGAAATAATAACGGTCGCCATCCCACAGGATTTCCCCGATACCGTTTTCAACCAGTGCGGAAATTATTTTTTCTTCAGCCGGGCTCAGTGCATTGAAACCTGCAAAAATTATTTTCTTCCAGCCCTGTTTGCGCACGAGTGCGACCGCATGTCCGCTCACGTAACGCGCTGCCGAACCATAATAAGCGAGTCCGTTCCTGTTGAGTTCTTCCGCGTAATCATGGTACCACGTACCGATTGAATCCCAGAAGTGAATGTATTGTTTCTGGAAATCGGTGAGTTGTTCGGCGCCGAGGGACCATTGCTCGATCTCTTTGATATCGGCAAGATTGCGGAAAAGTTTTTTGGTGTCGGCGAGATGATTATCTGTTTCATTCAGATCGGACAACAGCGTTGGCGCCCATTTGCAGAACACATCGAATGATTCCGGTTTTTCTTTTTCATGCTTCCGGTAAACCTTGTAAAGGATCAGCAGCTGTTCACCCGCATCTGTTTTTTTGAGGCCGGAAACATTCCAGATGAGATCTTCTATCGAAAGAATATCGGGTGACCAAACAGGACCTTTGATCTGTGCGGCGAGCTCTTTTTTCAGGAAAAGTCCTGCGCGCCTGTTCGGAAACACCACGCACACATTTCCCGGATCATTTTCACTGACCGAGAGAAGGTATTCACTCACTTTTCCGAGGAAAGACTGCATGTAACATGCAAATCTAAAGCTAAAGAGCCCCATCGGGAAGAAAAAAATCAGGATGAATAACTCCGGGAATTTCCTTCGCCGAATGTTGCGATCTTTGACCTGAAATGGATTTTCCGCAATTCAGAAAATATCCGAACGGGTTATCCTTTTTCCGGATAAACAGCCCCGATTCCTTCGAGGAATTGAAGCGGATGGGGGAGAAATGGATGATTGAAACGTACGAGGTGAAAATACTTCCGGACCGAAATTTTGTGAACGATCTGCTCACCAAATGCCCTGATTTCGCGGTTTGCATTGAGGAGAAGGAATACCTGGAAATGAGGGGAAAAGCCACCGGTAAAGGCTGATTTGGCTGTATTTTGACCGGATTCTCGCCTAATGTACCGTTTCCTAAGACGAGAGAACTTTGGCCGTTCTCCTGCGTAAATTGCTGTAAGATTTTAAAAACGGGCGGCAAACCTGGACACAGAATACCCCTCATTAACCCTCATACCCCGTGTCCCTACATCGAGAAGCTTCGCATTGCGGAGCTTCTCTTTTTTTGGGTTGTACCTGCCTGCGGCAGGCAGGCTAACTGCGAAAAGGTGCGGATGTACGAACCTATGAAGAACGAATAAATACGCCCGATCTCACTTTTTCTTGTCATAGCTCAACTCTTTCAACTTTCGGCCCGCTTCACAATCTGCGATCAGTCGTTTCAATCTGCGCACCCGCGTTTCTTCCTGTTTCGCGCTCATCACGAGAAAGATCGCGGTCTTCCGGTATGACGGTGCTGATTCCGAAAACCACTTCCACGCTTTTTTGTTCTTGCGGAACACAGCTTCGAATTCCGGCGATAAATTTTTCGGTTGGTTCTCGAAGGAATAGAGATTCGCTTTCTTCAGGTCACGATTCTCATAAACATGCAATCCGTTCTTCTTCACACGTCCTTCCGCGATCAATTCCTTCATGCGCTGTAGATTGACCGCACTCCAGATGCTGCTCTTCTTGCGTGGTGTGAAACGGATCATCCAGTATTCTTCATCAATGGATTTTCTGACAGCGTCGATCCAGCCGTGACACAAGGCTACATCAAGGATCACTTTATAACCGAGCGCCTGTTTTTTTGCTTTCGGTTTCGTGAAGCCGATCCACAATTCAGTAAAATGAAGATGGTTCTTTTCAAACCACGATTCCGCTTCTTCCAGCTCAAAAAAATATTTCGGCTTGATCACCATCCCCAGTCAAACTTTCTGCGGTAACGTGTACTGTCCTTTTCAACAGTGATAAACTGTCCGTTCGGATTGATACTCGTTTCGTACGTTACCGAATCGATGACGGATGGCCAGTCTTCGTGACGCGTGTGATCATACACATGCAGCACGTACGAGGAAATTTTTGTTCCATCGAAGTAAGTTTGTTTATAAGGACAATTCAGGCTCAGTGAATCACCGATCTCATCCGGCCCGCCGCAGTCGCCACCGTAGAGTGAAAGCCTGGAGACCGGCTCGCATTTTGAATTCAGCAGGATCATCATCACTTCATCATAATCATCACCCGACAGGCGAACGATGATCGGCGTATACGGCCCCATGGAATCCTGTTTCGAAATGAAGATCGCATCCATGTACTGAACGATGTAGGAGGCATCTATATCCATCAGTGGGACAAGAATTTTTTTCTTCATGACGCTATCCATCTTCACGAGCTTTATTTTTTTCGTGGAGTCGGCATAAGGCTGGAAGTCGTGCGCTTCATCGTACCAGAAATGTTTCACGAATTCTGTGTTCCTGATATTGTGGAAAGCAAAAAGCGAATCGGCGATCACGGCCGGTGCTGCAGGAGGATTTTCTTTTTTCGGTGCATCGCTGTTGCAGGAAGCGAATAGAAACAAAATGACCGGAAGGATGAAGAGTGAATTTTTCATTGGCGTTTTATTCAGAAGAAAATTACGAAAAAGAAACAAGCTCAGTCCCATCCCTGCACAAGTACATCAATGAGATGCATGATGCGGATATTCTTGTTCTGTTTTTTGATGTATCCTTCGAGGTGGGAAAGGCAACTGAGATCGGTGGAGATGATGTATTCCGCACCGGCTTTTTCCGCGGCCAGTAATTTCTGTTCCGCCATTCCGCTGGAAACGGTTTCAAATTTCGTCGAGAACATTCCGCCAAAACCACAACAGGTTTCTGTGTTTTCCATTTCACGCATTTCCAGTCCGCGTACTTTGGAAAGTAGTAATCTCGGTTCACGATGAATGCCGTATTCGCGCAGTGCACTGCAGGAATCGTGATACACCGCCACACCATTCATCTTCGCGCCGAGATCCGTTATCTTGAGAATGTTCACGAGAAAATCGGAGAACTCGTACATGTTCTTCTGCACCTGCCGGTGTTGATTGTGCAGTACGGAATTCTGAAACATGTCGCCGTAATAATTCTTGACAAAGCCGGTGCACGAGGCCGAAGGTGAAACGATGTAACGGTCGTTCTGGAATTCCCTGATGAATTTCTCACCGACTTCCTTGCAATGGTCCCAGTATCCCGCGTGATGAGCAGGCTGGCCGCAACAGGTTTGTTCGTGATTGTAATTCACACCGCAACCTACACGCTCCAGCACTTTCACCATATTCAGCGCAGTCTCGGGATAAAGCTGGTCGACGAAACAGGGAATAAAAAGATCAACAATCATTTCTTCGGTTGCTTAAGTTTCTTGTGTTGGTTGGTTTCTTGTATTGGTTGATTTCTTTAGTCGTTTAGTACACTATTAAACACACCAGCAACTTAAGAAACCACGCAACAAAGAACTGTTTGGAAATTATCTTTTCTGTTTTATCTGACATTCTCCGATTTGGGAACTCTCAATAGAAGTAAAAACCCGAGCACGAAAGTGATGATGATCGACAAAACAGAATTTCTTATTCCGCCCGTTGCTCCTTCAATGATCCCGAACGTACATGTTCCGATCGCGAGGCCGATCTTTTCACTCACGTCGAAGAAACTGAAATACGACGCATGATCATCTGTTTCCGGCAACATTTTCGAATACGTGGAACGCGACATCGCCTGTATCCCGCCCATCACGAGTCCGACCGAAGCGGCAACAATGTAAAATTCCATTGGCGTATAAACGAATTTGTAAACGCAGAAACAGATCGCCACCCAGACGAACAGCACAATGCCGATCGTTTTCAGGTTCCCGATCACGCGTGCGAGGCGCGACATGAGGAATGCGCCGAGAATCCCGAGGAACTGGATGAGGAGAATACTGATGATCAAACTGGTGGTCTTCGCCGATTCATCGGGCCATTCGATCGCTTTGGTGGCGAATGGAACAGCCATGATCATGACCGTTTGTACGCCCATGTTGTACATGAAGTAAGCGCCGAGAAAACGACGAAGCTGTTTCAGCTTGAGAATATTTTTGAAAACGATCATCAGCTCTTTATAACCGTTGGTGATGATGTTCCCGGATTTTTTTTCATGCACGCGCAATCCTTTCGGCAAACGGCGGAACGTGATCTGCGCGAATCCAAGCCACCAGAGTCCGACAAGAATGAAACTCTGTTTCGCTGTAAGCTGTGGCAATCCCATCGCCGGCAGCACGTTGCTTTTCATCAATACGAGAACGAGGATCAATAACATTGAACTTCCGAGATAGCCCATTCCGAATCCTCTTGCACTCACTTTATCCTGGTCCTGTGGTTCGGCGATCTCCGGCAGATACGCGTTGTAAAAAACGAGACTTCCCCAATAGCCAACACTGGCGAACAGGAGCGCGAGCATGCTGTAACCGAGGTGAGAAGTGTTGAACAGGCTCAGCATCATGCAACAGATCGCGCCCATGAAACAGAAGAACTGCAGGAAACGTTTTTTGCTTCCCGAATAATCGGCGATACCGGAAAGGATAGGAGAGGAGAACGCGACGATGATGTAGGAAAGCGCTACGACGAAAGAATAGAATTCGGTGTTGACAAAGGGAAGTCCGAGCACTTTCACATGATCACCGTTATTCGCCTGGCGTGTTACCGTCTCGTAAAAGATCGGGAAGATGGCAGATGAAATGACGAGCGGATAAACCGAATTGGCCCAGTCGTAGAAGGTCCAGGCACGAATGACTTTGGGGTCTCCTTTTTGCAGCATGGTTTCAAATGTAGCCACAGATTGCACAGCTTGACACAGATTCCATTTGTGTTATTAAAAGAGTTTTCAACGGAAAGCAGTGTTTTTTTTTACCCGTCTGTATCTGTCACTCATTCGTTTTTTCGAAGCGAAAGTTTTTTATTTCCTCGCCCTCAGTACTGGCTTCACTGAATTCGGTTTCCCTGGTATAAACCTGGAACGCTATCCCGTCATTATCCTTGAACACGACCTCCCTTCCGCGGAAATCAATGCGCTCTTTGTCGCGGTAAAAATCTTTGACTCGCCATCCTTTGGGCTCTTTTACGCAGATGAGCGCAGATTCCAGTGTAAGGATATGCATGGATTGGGAGGCAACATCGGCTCCCATGAAGATGACCATTGCATTTCCACCCGGACCAAATGTGTCCTCTTCCATGATCCTGAAGTCAGTTATATTTCCGCTATAAGCCGCATCGTAAAACCTGCTCACAAAACTTTCGGCAGTATCATAATTACCTGTAAAATGATAGATCGTATCGGTCAGAAGGAAGTTTCCATACATCACTTTCAGCAGCGTGCTGTCTTCAGTATTCTTAAGAACATAGCCCGGGAGATCAGCATCACTTATTCTTCGTGCATTTGAAATGGAGTCGAGTACATCTTTCCAGTGATTCTTTTTGTATTCCACGAGGTCAGTTGAATCGGACGCACGGCGTGCAGCCGCTGCACTATCAGCGGTTCTTTTCATTTCTGCTCCCAGCGTGGAATCCGCCATGTGTTTCAGGTGATCAATACTGTCTTCTGCGGCAATTCTTGAAAGAGAATCGTCGCTCAACCTGTTTTTGTCAGCATTGGTTTCACAACAAGGGCAAAGCAAACAGCAGGTAAAAAGATAAAAGAAGATCCAGGTTTTCATGCAGGAATAAAAGTAATACGAATGAAAACGGAATTTCCGAATCAAGGACAAGTGTTGGTGTTGATTGAATAGTTGAATGACAAATCCCTCTTCAATGATTGAAAGTGAAAGAAAAAGGGTGCTTATTGCATCTCCGCATTTTCTTCAT
>DATJEX010000298.1:0-9142 GCA_035496135.1 Bacteroidia bacterium | reverse complement strand
TCAACGACAAATTTTCTGACACGAAGAGGATTCTCATCGGTGATGAAGAACAGCCGCGAGTATCTTATTTTCAATGTGAGTGTATCGCCCTTCATTTCCCATTTTCCCTTTTCCCATTCTGTAAAATACCCGTCTCCTTTCCGCAGCAGATATTTTCCATTTCCTTTCAGATGCATGGTCGTTTGTCCCGCATCACCCTGCCAGGAATATTTTCCTTTCAGATCATTCCTGTCGAATGGTTCAGGATGAAAGATCTCGTGGCTGTAATTTTTCAGGATCTTGTTCACGGCTTCCGTCACCGGAATATTTTCCTTCGCTTTCAGATCACATTCGATCAAAGCGAATGGTGGAATTCCCGCACCGGGATCGGCGTAATGATATTTATTCTTACTAAGAATGAGTGTATCGCGAAACGGAACACTTTCCACGATCTCCGTGATGTATCGCGGACGGATCGTTTCGTCATAACTCCAGTCGTAATAAAGAAAAATACTGTCGTTGCGTTTTTCCCAATTCCCTTTGTACATCCAGTGTTTGCCTTTCGCTGCGACACCGAACGCCTCGTATTTTCCATCCTTCATGAAATGCATGATGGATGGTGTGTGCTTATTCACGTTGTAGGTATTGGAATCATACGGCATGTACCAGCCATTCAGCGAATCGGGGTTCGCGAAATGCTGCGCAACTATTTTTCCATCTACACAAAAAAGAAGGAGCAACAGGAAAACGCCCGTATGTAAATGGAATCTCTTCACGAAGCCGAATAAATTTCCGTTGCATTCACTGCTTCCACGATCTTCGCTCTCGAAATTTTCGAATCATTATAACTCACGGTAGCTGTTCCGGTATTCCGGTCCACTTTTACATTCACAATTCCATCGCCCAGCCCGGTGATCGCTTTGTTCACCGTCATCTCGCAATGACCGCATGTCATCCCTGAAACTTTTATGTCTTCTGTTACAGTAGCCATTTCGTTTTGGTTTTTGATAAATGCTAAGATACGGAACTGTGTTCATCAGTGAATTTTCATTCACCGGTAGTTCGTAGATTCGCAGTCCATCCGCATTCCATCCTGTGCAAAACCGCTCCATCATACACTGGCTGATCTTCATCGTGCTCGGACTCACATGGGGAAGTTCCTTCATTCTCATGAAACGCGGGCTCGATTCCTTCACGAGTGACCAGGTGGCGGCGATACGTATTTTCACAGCGTTCCTTTTCCTGTTGCCCATCGCGTACCGGCATGTGAAGCGCGAACTTCTTCCGAAGACTTTCGGCTTTGCTGGAATGGGAATTTTCGGAAATCTCCTTCCTGCATTCATGTTCACCAAAGCGGAGACCATGATCAGTTCTGCGTTGACAGGAATGCTCAATTCACTTACACCGGTTTTCACTTTGCTGATCGGATTCTTCGCGTTCCGTCAGAAAGCAAGACCAATGCAGGTCATTGGTATCATCGTCGGCCTCGCCGGTGCGGTAGGATTGTTATTGCTCAAGAATGAAAAAAACAATGTCGATCCGAACCTCATCGTCGCCACAGGAACCATTGCGAAAAATGTTGTCGCCGAAAAAAATCTGATCTGGATCGGCGGAGCGCTCGTGGTGCTCGCGACATTTTTCTACGGACTGAGCGTGAACATCATCAAATCGAAACTCAGCGGAGTGAGTGCGGTCACAGCAACCGTTTGTGCGATGTGCATCATCGGGCCGATCGCCGGCGTCTATCTTTTCACCACCGATTTCATTCAGCGCATGCACACCATGCCGCTCGCGTGGGAAAGTCTCGGTTATGTTTCCATTCTCGCCATCTTCGGAACTGCATTGAGCGTGATCGTTTACAACATGCTCATCATAGAAGCGGGAACATTATTCGCCGCATCGGTCACGTACATCATCCCGATCGTCGCGATCATGTGGGGACTTTTCGATGGAGAAAATGTTTTCTGGATGCATGGCGTTTATATTGCTGTTATCCTCAGCGGAGTGTGGCTGGTGAATAAAAGGACGTGAGAATTGGGACGTAGGACGTGAGAGCGGATCATGCGAATTACTTTTCAACATTGCCTTTTTTCTCATGTCCCAAGTCTCCTATCTCATGTCCCGTTGAGTATTTTTGAAAATGGAGCAACTCAGGCTATCCCAATTCTGCGCGCTGATCGATGATTCACTCAAGAAAACTTTCGAAGGAAGGACGTGGTGGGTATTGGCCGAAATAAAAGAGCGGAACGACAAAGGCGAATACATTTATTTCGAGTTGGTGGAAAAAGCTGAAAATGGGACAGAAATAATCGCGCGCATCAACGCTAGTGTGTGGAGAAGAGAAGCGGTTGCTGCGTTCCGGAATTTCGAAGATCTCACGGGCAAACGCCCCGAGCGCGGCATGCAGGTGCTCGTGAAAGCGGGCGTGAATTATCACCCGGTTTACGGATTGTCGCTGCAATTATTCGACATCGACGCGCAGCATATGCTCGGCCAGCTGGAAATGGAGCGGAGAAATACGATCGCGCTTCTTTCACAGAAACCGGGAATACGTCTCGAGAACGGAATGCTGTTGACGCCGAATAAAGAGCTGGAACTTCCTTCTGTCATTCAGCATCTCGCGATCATCACTTCCGCTTCTGCAGCTGGATACGAAGACTTCATGCATTCGCTCACCGAGAATATTTTCAAATACCGTTTTTTCTGCACGCCGTTCTTTTCTGTTCTGCAGGGCGAGAATGCTTCGGAATCGATGAAAGAGCAATTGCTGAAAATTTTCGAAGCGATGAAGGGTGGAAAAAAATTCGATGCCGTTGTCATCATACGTGGTGGTGGCGCGCAAAGTGACCTGATCCCATTCGATAAATTCAATCTGGCGCACGCGGTCGCACGATTCCCGGTTCCTGTCATTACCGGTATCGGGCATTTGCGGAATGAAAGTATCGTGGACATGGTGGCGAATACATCGACGAAAGCTCCGACACAAGCGGCTGAATTCATCATCGATCACAATCGTTCGTTCGAAGAAGAAGTGGAGAATCTACGCGATCTGCTCGCGATAAGAAGTAACGCGCTCGTCACTAAACATCACCGCAAACTCGATCATGTTGGTGCGGTGTTGAACAACGGAACGATGCAATTGCTCCACACGGCGCAGAACAAACTCGGAAGAATGAAAGAAAAAATTTCTTCGTCGTCAGCGAAACTGATCCAGGCCAACAAACAATACGTTGGAGAAATGCAGCGCTCCTTCCCTTCCATCACCCATCGCCTGATCGCTAATGATCTTCACAATGTCGAACTCATTTCCGAACGCGTCAAATTACTTTCGCCTGAAAATGTACTGAAACGCGGTTATGCGATGGTGATGAAGAACAATCAACCGGTCATCTCTTCCAAACAACTTAAAAAAGGAGAAGAGGTCGAACTGAAAATGAAAGACGGAACCATCAATGCGCAGATCACCTGATTCGTAAGATCGCTCATCACTCATCACTTTTAACTCATCACTCCTAACTATGAAAGATATTTCCTACACCGATGCATTGAACGAACTGAACGAGATCAGTCATGCCATAGAAGACGAAAGCATTTCCATTGACGAGCTTTCGAAGAAAGTGAAACGTGCTGCCGAACTCATCACGCTCTGCAAGACCAAACTCCGCGTAACGGAAGAAGAAGTGAAGAAGATCATCGGGGAAATGGGGGAATGACCAATTCTTCAATTATCAATTTCCAATGTTCAATTGATCCGTTATGAAAGTAAAACGCCCGGCAATGAATAAAAGACTCCTTCTGAGATCAACTATTCTCATACTTGCACATCAGCACATTAGCACATCTTGTGAAATAAAAATCGGCACAGCGCTTATTTGCCGTATCTTTGTCCCGAAAGTAATCCCTCCTTCATTTCCTGATTCTTCGGGAATAAATTAAAATCACTACCGAAAGCGATTGTGTTTCTAAGGGATTCGGAAAAAAATTTTCCGGTGATCCAGTGCTTCGGTAAAACAATTTCAAAATGTCATTCGACAATTTAAACATCATTGCGCCCATCCTCATGGCGTTAAAGGAAGAGGGCTACACCCAACCCACACCTATTCAACAACAGGCTATCCCGATCGTTCTCCGGAGAAAAGACCTTTTGGGTTGTGCGCAAACCGGGACCGGAAAAACAGCGGCATTCGCTATTCCTGTCCTGCAACTCATGAACGAATCCAAACAGCCCGGAAGGAAAAATATCCGCGCGCTCGTCCTCACACCTACACGTGAACTCGCGATACAGATCGATGAAAGTTTCCGCAATTACGGAAGACATCTTGATCTGAAGTCGCTCGTCATTTACGGTGGCGTTGGACAGAAACCACAAACAGACGCATTGCGCCAGGGCGTGGATATTCTCATCGCGACTCCGGGACGATTGCTCGACCTGATCGATCAGCGCCATATTTCGCTGTCGCACGTTGAATATTTCATTCTCGATGAAGCGGACCGCATGCTCGACATGGGTTTCATTCACGACGTGAAAAAGATCATCGCGAGATTGCCGCAGAAAAAACAAACGCTGTTCTTCTCGGCTACGATGCCGATGGAGATCACGAGACTTTCCGCTTCCATCCTTCATCAACCTGAAAGAGTTGAAGTGACACCACAGGCGACAACGGCGGAAACTGTTCAGCAGAAAATCTATTTCGTCGATAAGGGAAATAAGAAACAACTGCTCATTCATCTCCTGCAGGATCCGGCGATCGTAACGACACTTGTGTTCGCGAGAACGAAGCACGGAGCCGATCGTGTAGCACGCGATCTCACCCGCGCAGGCATTCGTGCCGAAGCGATCCACGGCGATAAATCGCAGAATGCACGTCAGCGTGCGCTCTCGAATTTCAAAGCGAAACAGACACGCGTTCTCGTAGCGACCGATATTGCCGCACGCGGAATTGACGTGGATGAACTCGCGTATGTCGTGAATTACGATATGCCGAATGTTCCGGAGACTTATGTTCATCGTATCGGAAGAACAGGCCGTGCAGGCGCGAGCGGAATGGCCATTTCATTTTGTGATAACGAAGAAAGAGAATATCTACGCGACATCACGAAACTGATCGGGATAAGAATCCCTTCTGTTGACGAGCATCCGTTCAAACCGGGAACACCGTTACCTCCGAAAGAATCATTTGACCGTCCGCATCATTCCCAGAAACAGGGCGTAGCTGCGGCAGGCAAGAGAAGCGATCGCCCGCCGGTGAACAACAAGAAAAAGAAAAAACGTTTCGGCGGATGGAGTAATAAGAAGAAAGTATTCTGAAAAGGGAGAATTACTGATAGTACGGATATACGGATTACAGATGGCGCGAAAATGATATTTCAATCCCGTGATCAGTAATCCGTATATCTGTATTGCAAAGCGATCTGTAATCCTCCCTTTTTAGAATTTAACTCCCATCACACACACATCATCAACCTGTTCGAGGTTTCCTCTCCATTTCTCGAAAGTGGAGGACATGATCTCCAGCTGTTCTTTCATCGGGCGATCCGCATTTACGATGAGCATTTTGCGGACGTTCGCTGTTTTGAATTTCTTGCCCTTCTCTCCACCGAACTGATCTGAATATCCATCCGTCCCTAAATAGAGGCCATCATTCTTCTGCAGATCGAATGTGTGCGAACGGAATGGTTTCAGGTTGTCGTATTTCCCTACCGGCTGATTGTCGGCTTCCAGCGTGATCAATTCTCCATTGCGGATGATCCAGCAGGAATTGTGCGCACCGGCGAATGAGAGTTTCGTTCTGTGCTGATGAACGTGACAGAGTGAAATATCCATCCCGTCTTTCACTTCTTCTTCACTCTTGCGGAATGTGTCGAGCAACAATTCCGTCACTTTATCCAGAATTTTTCCGGGATCCTTGAGTTCGAATTCCTTCACTGCGCGATCGAGCGCGTTTGAACAGACAAAGCTCACCATCGCGCCCGGAACGCCATGTCCCGTACAATCGGCAACAGCGAAAAAAAGATCGTCTCCGTTCTCCATCACCCAATAGAAATCTCCGGCGACAATATCCTTCGGTCGGTAGAAAATGAAACTTTCCGGGAATAATTCCTGCACCATTCTTCGTGGAGGAAGGATCGCTTCCTGCAAACGTTTCGCGTAATTGATACTGTCGGTGATCTCTTTGTTCTTCACTTCAATAAGAATTTTCTGTCGCCTGATCACACGGAAACGATTGAAGAGAAAAATTGAAAATCCGGATACAAGCAGGGTGATAGCGATAAGGAATCCGAGTACGGTCCTGCGCTGACGTTCTTCCGCTTCCTGTTTTATTTTTTCCTCCTTCTCCTTTTTATCCTGCTCATATTTCAATTCCATCGCGTTGATCGCTTTGGCAGAACGCAGATCGAATAATGAATCGTGAACGACATTGTATTTGCGCAAATAGTCAAGTGATCTGCCCGGATCATTCAGCGAATCATAAACATCGGAGAGTCCGTGGTAACTGCTCTGCAGACTTGACAGGGATTTGACCTCGCGCTGGAGTTCGATCGCCTTCAGGTACCACTGTTCCGCTTCCTTGAAATTTCCGAGTTCTATTCCAACACTCCCCAGGTTGTTGTAGGAATTCAACAATCCGTATTTGTCATGCATCCGTTCACGGATAATCGTTGCGATCACGTAATAGAACTGGGCGGAATCCAGCATCTTCATGTCCTGGTACACCACACCAATGTTACTGTAATTATCATCCAGGTTCGAAGAATCGCCAATGGCGAGTGCGAATCCGATCGATCTCCTGTAATCTGCGAGTGCGGCAGGGATACTATCCTTCTCCGCTTCTACGACGCCGATGTCGAGATAAGAATTGACGAGTGCGGAAGTATCATGCTCCCGGAGTGAAAGATCGAGCGACTTGTAATAATAGTAGAGCGCCTTCTCGTAATTTCCCTGTTCATCGAACACTTCTCCAAGATTAGCGTACGAGTTGGCCATACCCTGCACATTTCCGATCTCCTCTTTGATCTGCAGTGAACGAATGAAACAATCGGCCGCACGTTCGAAATCGCCGCTGTTCTCATAAATGATCCCGATATTATTCAGTGATGAAGCGATCCCTCTCCTGAAATTCAGTTTTTCTGAAAGCCGCTGCGCCTCCAGCCCGTAGTCCAGCGCTTTTTTCGAATCGGATGAAATGAGTTTTCCCGCGAGCCTGTACATAGCGATCACTTTATTCGTGTCGTCATCAGGCAACGTGTTCACCACTTTCGTCAGAGAGTCGATCTGCTGCGTCTGTGCGAATGAAGATCCTGCACCTGCGAAGAGGAAAAAGAGAGACAGCCGAATGGGGAGTTTGAACATCGGTGAAACAAGATAAAAAGAAAGACACCACCCTTGATCGGGAGAAAATGAAAAGAGCAATGATTATTTTGTCACTTTCCGAATAATCAATAGATTTGCCGCCCGATTAGGTTCGGTAGCTCAGTTGGTAGAGCAACAGACTGAAAATCTGTGTGTCGGCGGTTCAATTCCGCCCCGAACCACTTCATTAAGCTCCGCATTTTGCGGAGCTTTTCATTTGTAGAAAAGCGGAATTGAATGGCTGCGCAACGCAACCGCACTTACCGGCTCATCAAGCCACTGGCTTGATGCCCTGCCCCGAACCACTTCATTAAGCTCCGCATTTTGCGGAGCTTTTTATTTGTGACAGAGCGGTCCCGATAACTATCGGGATGAATGGCTGCGCAACGCAACCGCACTTACCGGCTCATCAAGCCACTGGCTTGATGCCCTGCCCCGAACCACTTCATTAAGCTCTGCAAAATGCGGAGCTTTTCATTTGTAAAAAAACGGTCCCGATAACTATCGGGATAAATGGCTGCTCCTCTTACCATTTTTTATCAGAATAGGGGCCATAACGACAAATCGAATCGAACTACCTTTACGGCCTGATGCCGCTTCATCTTATTCTCGACCTGGGCAATTCGCGGACGAAAGCTTTTCTTTTTGAAAAGCAGTCGATCATTGATGCGGCAATTCTTGAAAATTGCAGTAATTCTTCGATCCATTCATTTCTCCGGAACAGAACTCCTTCAGCAGCCATCATCGGTTCCTCAATAAATATTCCTGCTGAAGTGGCGAGCTTGCTCGCTGAGCTTTGCCCGAATATCATTCTTGATCAGCACACGCGTCTTCCTGTCACCAATCAATATTCCACCAAAGATTCACTCGGATACGACCGGATCGCAGCGGCTATCGGAGCGAGGCAACTTTTCCCGAACGAACCCGTCTTGGCGATAGTGGCTGGAACCTGCATCACGTATAATATCATCGCCGGGAATTCTTTTCTCGGAGGAGCCATTTCACCGGGACTGCAGATGCGCGCGAAAGCCATGCATGAATTCACCGAAAAACTTCCGATCGTGGAAGTGAAACAAGCTTCTTATCTCGGAACGACAACAGAAACGAATCTGCAATCGGGAATTTTCAATGGTGCGGTCGAAGAGATAAAAGGCATGAAAGCCGCGTATGAAAAGAAACATCCGGGATTGAAAACAGTCCTTGGAGGAGGCGATACGGAGCTTTTGGGATTGGCACTGAAAAATGGCATCTTTGCACGCCCCGAACTGGTGGCAGAAGGACTAAACGGAATACTTCAATTTAATGTCGAGAATAACCTGCTTTAAATTTTTCAAACTGCTTCTCTCAGTTACACTTGTCATTTCATTTTATGACAATGTTTCGGCGCAGGCTCCGACAACGCTGCAGACGGTTTCTCCATATTCCAGATTCGGTATCGGTGATCTTGTTCTGAATGGAAGCCTCTTCAACACAGGAATGGGTGGCGGCGGGATCGGATATCGCAATGATTCACTTGTTCCGCAATACCTGAATTTTCAGAATCCCGCTTCTTTCTCTTCCAATAACGTTGTCGCTTATGAAGTCGGTGTGAGCAGTAACACGGTCATGCTGCAATCCGCTTCTGCAAAAGGTGGTTTCAACCAGACACGATTGAGCGGTATTGCCATCGGATTTCCTGTTACCAAATGGTGGGGAGCCGGATTCGGACTCGTTCCTTATTCGTCCATGGGCTATGATGTGACGACAAATGATTCCGTCACCGGTGTTGGTGCCGTGACTTACAAATACGAAGGAAGCGGTGGTGTCAATCAA
>DATJEX010000297.1:0-3538 GCA_035496135.1 Bacteroidia bacterium | reverse complement strand
CGGCGCGCTGCAGGCGGTCAATTTCTCCCGGCGGTAAACCAAAAACTTTTCCGAGTTCACGTGTCACCGCATCATGCTGGTACGTGGCGTACGATCCGAGCAGCGCCGCTCTTCCCTTGTCATACTTTTTAAAAATATATTCCGTGATATCGTCGCGATCGGTCCAGGAAAAATCAATATCAAAATCGGGCGGCGTGGTCCGGAACGGATTGATGAAGCGTTCAAAATAAAGATCGAGATCGATGGGATCCACATCGGTGATACGCAGCAGATACGCGACCATGCTGTTGGCGCCGCTTCCTCTTCCCACGTAGTAATAATTTTTATGCCTCGCATAATTCACCAGGTCCCAGTTGATGAGAAAGTAGGAAGCGAATCCCATCTGGTCGATCACATCCAGTTCTTTTTCCAAACGATCGACCACCGTGTTCGTGATCTCGGGATACCTGTACGGTAAATATTTCGCGCATTCATCCCGCAGCAATTGCATATCGCCGTCGCGCGTGCCGGTGAAATGTTTCAGGTTCTTGTTCGCGAATTTTCCGAATTCAAAATCAACATTGCATTCTTCGAGAATTCTTTCGGTGTTGTAAATTATTTCCGGATACATCGCGTACGCCAGCCGCATATCCGCGTGTGAGACGGGCATTTCATGGATCGTTCCCTGTTCTTCCGGTGGAAGTTTGCTCAGCAAAGTGTTCTTGTCAATGGCGCGGAGCAAACGGTGCGCGTTGAAATGACGTTTATTCTCAAATGAAAGTGTTTGAAGGCAAACTAAACGAACCTCACCCCCTCCTCTCGCACTTGCATACGCGCCCCCTCTCCGGAGGAGAGGGGCTACGAAAGGGTTGAATGGAAGTGATGGGAGGTCTTTGATGCTTACTCCGATGAATTCATTTTCACTTAATGGTTGTCCTCTATAATTCGAAAGCGGATACACTATGAAGACATTCGAAGATTGGAATATTCGAAGATTGGAATATTGGTATCCATTGGATGATGGAGAATCTTCCAATTTTCTGATCTTCGAATTTTCGAATTGATCCGGATGATGAAGTATGGATGAAAGGTGCTCGTTGAGTTCATAGAACCCTTCATTGTTCTTCGCCAATCCGACGAAATGCTGTTTTGCCCCGGTGCGGAAATCGATTCCGATGACCGGCTTTATTCCGTATTCTTTCGAGAGGCGGATGGTATCGAAGACGGCGGACGTGTTGTTGATATCGGTGAGGGCGAAAGTGGAATAGCCTCTTGTTTTTACGAGCGCGAGGAGTTCTTCGGGAGAGAAGGTCCCGTAGCCGAAGCTATAGTAGGTGTGGCAATTTAAAAGCATTCCGACATGTTTTCGGTTTACTGTTTGCCGTTTTCTGTTCACGGTTAACCCGTAACTGAAAACTGAAAACCGTAAACCATTTATTGGAGATTGTCGGCGCGTAACAACTTTCTCTCTTCACATTTGGAGGACGCAGATTGCGACCTCCATTACTTTTATTCCTTCAGCACTTTCTGCGAATAGATCTTTCCATTGCAAAAGATGCTGATGTAAAATATTCCAGCGGGCTGATCACTGAGATCGATTTCAAAATTATTTCCGTTTTCATTTTCTTTTCGGAAAGCTTCCTGTCCAAGAGAATTGAAAATTTCTACAGAGTATTTCGAGTTGAAATCTGTCCGGAGTGTGAATAAGCCGGAGAATGGATTGGGATAAATGTTCACTTCATAATTCGGAGAGGAGTTTTCATTTACAGCTGTAACACTACTAATCTTTGAGACAAATGCATCATAATATCCAGCATTAGTTAATGACAACGACCCTAATGCAAGAGTGGTACTACTATATGAAGCTCCTATAAAAAGATTGTTCATATTATCGAATTCAACTTCAGGACGAATTTCACTACTGGTATTCCCAAATCTGATTGCCCAAAATTCATTTCCAAATCCATCATACTTCAGAACAAACCCATCAGAGGTAGATCCTGAAGCATCCGCATTTGTAAGGGCTGTAGAACCAAATTGAAGAGTTGGATTATAAAATGCTCCCCCAACATATACATTTCCTGCGTTATCAGTTGCAATACTCCAACCAATAACATCTGAAGTAGATGGACCTCCTGCAATTCCTTTCAACCAAAGCGAATTTCCTGAAGAGTCAAATGCAACAACAACTCCTTCACTTCCGGCCGTATTGGTAATGGTAAGTGAACCAAAAGTAAGCGATGTGCCACCATATTGCCCCGTCACAAATGACTTGCCGTTATTATCAGTAGCAACACTTTCTCCAATACAATTTGATGAACCACTAGCTCGCCTTGCCCATTGAATATTTCCAGATGAATCATATTTTGCAATGAACAAGTCATTAGAATTACTGGCATTAATGAGCGTGACAGTGTCAAGAGAAAATGAAGGGCTTGAAAAATAACCAGTAATAAAAATGTTTCCCGACATATCAACAGAAACATCATTCGAGAAATCCCCAGCACCACCATCACCACTTCGAGCCCAAATTTCACTCCCATTCGCATCATACTTAATGAGAAATACGTCACCGTTTCCGTATGTTTGATTATATAACGTCAAACTTCCAATATTCATGGAGTCTTCGCCGAACTGCCCAGTTACATAAATATTGCCGTTCGCATCTGTACTAATACCCATACCACCTGCTACTCTTCCGGCGCATTTTGCCCATAAGATATTGCCGCTTGGGTTATACTTTACAACAAACATTTCATGATTCCCGTTATAATAATTCGAAAGATTAATTGTATCAAAAGACACTGTTGCGCTTGATATATATCCCGTTACATATACATTTCCACTTGCATCTGTTGCAACATCCGTTCCCTCCTCATAATTATTTCCTCCACTGCTTTTAGCCCACAACTCGTTGCCATTGGCATCATATTTGGCAATGAACATATCGGCACTTCCATTTGTGTTATTCACCAAAGTTGTAGTCCCTATAGTAATTGAAGCGCTTCGAAAAAAACCTGTTACATATACATTACCGGCAGGATCCGTAGCAATATTTTTTGTTACCTCTTCGTTGGTACTTCCAATGTTTTTTGCCCATTGATAATTTGCGGTTTGAGAAAAGCAATTACAAGTGGCTAAAAACGTACCTATCATTAAAATAATTGACTTCATTCTCATAGCATTATATTTTTTTCAGTTTTGCTTCGTTCTTTGATTCCCTTCTTACGAGTCCATTGCTAATTTCAAGAGATTGATATTCCACTGAACACTTAGATCTTTGCACAAATCCCCTTTATGTTCATAATCTATAATTGTTCTTTTAAAATTAGGAACAATCTGAACTAAAATTTGGCCATTCTTAGTGTCAAAATTCCTCACCTGTTCTACCGCTGAATTTTCCAGTTTAGCAAACAAGTCTTCCTCTAAATAAATCGTCTTAACGATTTTATCTTCTTGATCATACTTTGAAATTTGATCTTTTATCAATGCAAAAATTGGTTTCATAATATTGTTTGGTTTAGCCTGTCATGCCTATACTCTATTTCAATGACCTTCC
>DATJEX010000296.1:0-7063 GCA_035496135.1 Bacteroidia bacterium | reverse complement strand
AGCGCCGGTTTCACCATGATGATGTCCGCGCCTTCTTCTGCATCGAGCAACGCTTCTCGCACCGATTCATTTCCGTTACGCGCATCCATCTGGTATGATTTCCGATCACCGGATTGCGGAGATGAATCCGCCGCTTCACGGAACGGGCCATAATAGGCCGATGCGAATTTCACCGCGTACGACATGATCGCCGTATTGGTGAATTTATGCTCATCGAGTTTTTCCCTGATCGCTCCCACGCGTCCGTCCATCATGTCGGAAGGCGCAACCATGTCAGCGCCAGCCTGCGCATGCGAGAGTGCCATTTTCGAAAGCAATTCAACCGACGGATCATTATCAACGTAACCATCGTGCAGAATTCCGCAATGGCCATGCGTTGTGTAGGCGCACACGCATACGTCCGTGATCACGTAAAGATCGTCACCGAAATTTTTCTTGAGCTCGCGCACCGCTTCCGGAACAATGGAATGGTGATCGTGTGAAGAACTTCCATCCTCCGTTTTCTTTTCGCCCACACCGAAGAGCAGCACTTTGTTGATGCCGTTCTTCAATCCCTTTTCCGCGTCTTTCAAAAGTGTATCAATGGAAAAATGGTTGATGCCCGGCATCGCATCGATCGGGTGCGTGATATTTTTTCCGTGTGTGACGAAATACGGATAGATGAATTGATCCTTGTGCAGTCTTGTTTCAGCGACAAGATCGCGGATGATCTGGTTCTTTCTCGTGCGGCGCGGACGCTGGTTCATGACGGAATGCTATTTGACATAAATTTTCACCACATCACCGTCGTACGCATCAAGCGCTTTCAGCTGGTCGGCGATGTCGGCCTGCCACTTGAGCTGCTCGGGCTTCTTGATAGAGTGATTGGTCTCATTATCGTAACGGTCCTGCTCTTTCGTGCAGTCATTCACATATTGCTGGTACAATTTCGTGATCTTGTTGTTCACGTCTTTTTTCGTGACGACCGCTTCACTGAATGCCTTGCGCAGTTTACGCGTATACAATTCAGCGATGTTGAAGTGAAACTGTTCGTGCCCGAGCAGGAAGGTATCGGTTCGCGAATCTTTTTTCACCTTTGATTCATTCGGGTTGAAATAGCAATCCGTTGTTGTCACGAGACTGTCTCCGTCATAAGAACTGGTAAAAAGAATTTCCCAGTGTGTAAGTGCGGAGAAAGCGGCACTGGCCGGTTGTGTCACTTTGAAATCTTTCCACGTCAGCGGACGATCGGCACTCCAGAGGATGAGTCCTTTGGTACTGTTGGTCTGCAATGCAAAGGAACAAAGCAGGAATACAACTGCGAATGGAAACAGGAAGATGAATTTTCTGTTTTTCATGGGGCGGGTTTTAGTTTTGTTTTTCTGAAAGAGCGTTGAAGACCGATTGAACAAGTCCGGCATCGTCAAAGGAAGGAGGCGTGTAGAACGAGTGAAATCCTTTTTCCTTAAGCGTAGAAGCGGTAGCATGTCCCATCGCGACTATTTTCTGATCTTTCCGGATCTTATTTTTTTCAAGATACGCTTCTAAATTGGAAGGGCTGGTAAAAACGAGTACGTCTGCCGGAATAATTCCATCAGCACTTTGTTTAATGGTTTCATAAACAACCAGGTCGACCACCTGCGCGGCAGGCATCTGTTGCTGGATCGTCCTCAGGCTTCCTTTCGCCTGCGGGAAAACCACTTTACTTCTTCCGGCCATGGCGGCAAATTGTTTCGCTGTTGAACGTGTGTCGTTTCCACCACCGATGAAATCGGCACGTAGATTAAAACGCCGCAATTCCTCCGATGTTGCTTTACCGACAGCAGCAATTTTTGTGCCCGGCTTCAGTGTCACCTGCTTGAGATAATTCCAGACCGCCTGCCTGCTCGAGAAGAACACCCAATCTGCTTCCGGATTTTTTTTGATCTCCACACGTCGGAATTCCACCAGCGCTTTTCCCTGCACTTCACAACCGTTCGCTTTCAGTGTATGATGAAACATGTCGTCTTCGCGGACATTTCTCGAGATGAAAATTTTTCCCGGTTTTATCGAGCGGATCTTTTCGACGATACGTTCCGCGATGCTTTCCGGTTTTGTCGTTTCCGTATACACCATTCTGAGCGGAGTGTTCCAGTCATCCGCCATCGATGTCCAGATCCTGAATGTCTCCTCTTCTTTGATGCAGTAAGCGCCAAGGGGCATATGACATCCGCCTTCGAACAAGGAAAGGATTTTTCTTTCCACCGCAATGCATTCGGCAACATCCGAATGATGGATCTTCTGCAATGCCGCGATCAGTTCGTGATCATCCGATCTCGTTTGCAGAGCGAGAACGCCTTGTGCCGGAGCCGGAATGAATTCATTCGTGTCGAGTTCTTCCACTTCGAATCCGGAAATATCAAGCTGCAGTCTTTCCACCCCGGCCGCTGCAAGAAGTATCGCGTCGTACTGGCCTTCCTTCAGTTTATTCAGGCGTGTCGGAACATTTCCGCGCAGATCTTTCAATTGCACATCGGGACGGAAAGCAAGCAACTGCGCTTTTCTGCGTGAAGAAGAAGTACCAACGACTGCGTCTTTTTTGAAATGGAATTTTCTTTTTACGTCAAACGACTCTTTGCGGATGAGCAGAAGTTCTTTCGGATTCTCACGATAGGAAACAGCCGCCACTGTCAATCCTTCGGGCGATTCGGTCGGAAGGTCCTTGTGAGAATGAACGGCGATATCCGCTTCTTTTTTAAGCAATGCTTCTTCGATCTCTTTCGTGAAGAAACCTTTTCCTTCCATCTTGTCGAAACCGATGTGCTGAATGATATCGCCTTGCGTTTTGTAAATTTTTATCTCCGCGTCGATCCCGTTCTTCTTCAATTCCGCCTGCACGAAATTCGCCTGCCATAAAGCGAGTTTACTTCCTCTTGACGCGATGACGATTTTATTTTTCAAAGGAGACCTGGGATAAGGGACAGGTGACACGGGAAATAAAACATGCAGGTAAACCTCTCATGTCTCATTTCTCGCTTCTCGTGTCTAATTTACTTTGGTTTCTTCAGAGAGAATTTCCCTCGCCATTTTCATGGGGACGCTGATATATTTCTTCTCCATGTAGGCGATCACTTCCTCGAGCACCTTGCGTGAATTGCTGTCGAGTCCTGCGAGTTCTTTCGCGAAAACGGTATTCAGTGCATTCTCGCGGATCTCTTTCACTTTCTTTGGAACGGACGACATGGCGATCTCTACCTGGCGCTGGCGGAGTTCCTGGTGGAATTCAGCGATCTGTTCGCCAATGATATTTCTGCATTGCTCCAGTTCTTTCTCGCGTTCAAGCAGATTGTTCTTCGCTACTTCCTGCAGGTTGTTCACTGCGATCAGTTTCACATCGAAATCATTCAGGATGGATTCGTCCAGGTCATTCGGAACAGCAAGATCGATCACCACTTTGCGTGAAGTGTCTGTTCCGTTCAATGTTTTATACAATTCCGGTGTTATGATCGCTCCGTTCGAAGCAGTGCAGGTGACGATCACATCAAATCCATTTGTGTACGCTGGGAGTTCTGTCAATGCATACGCCTCGCAATTCAATTCATTCGCAAGTGCAGCAGCATTTTCCACTGTGCGGTTGAAGACCACGAAGTCACTGTAACCGTGTTTACGCAGGTAACGCGACATCGCGGTGTTGGTCACGCCCGATCCGATGACAATGAACCGCGCGTCGAGTTTTACATTCAGATCGCGCAGTTTACGGTAAGCGAGTGACACAACAGAAACCGGATTCTTCGCGATCGCCGTTTCGGTGAAAACGCGTTTTGCCGTCTCGATCGTTTTATTGATCAGCAAACGGATCGTGTCGCCGGAAAGTCCAAGCTTCACCGATTCCTCGAAGGAATTGCGTACTTGCGTGATGATCTCGCGTTCGCCTACCACGATCGAATCGAGGGAAGAAGCGACGGAGAAAATATGGGTAAGTGCTTCATCGCCCGAAAAA
Organism: Bacteroidia bacterium; assembly: GCA_035496135.1. GTDB lineage: Bacteria > Bacteroidota > Bacteroidia > Palsa-965 > Palsa-965. Next base: position 3,105 of record DATJEX010000296.1, on the reverse strand, counting down.
ATTTCAGAAGACGAAACAGCTTTGGACGAGATCGAAAAAGTGCGTGAAGGAAGAGCGCTGAAAAATTTCGCGAGAAAATTTCCGCTCAGCGGTTGAGCAGAAGTGAAAATGAATTCCACGCGGTTGCACGTGCTCAGGTACATGATCTCGCTGAGCTCAAGTTCTTTTTTCACCTGTTGAAGAACAGAACCGCGTTCTTCATCCGAAAGGTGAAAAAGTCCGATCTCGCTCAAGTCGAAATTCCGGTGTGTAATTGCTATAATGTGGAGATTCATATTTTGCCTTTACAAATTTCTCTCTAACGGCTTCCCGCTTTGTCACGTATTTGTCGGATTTCATTGTGAGAATACTGACGGCTGTCAGGTAACCGATTAGGAATTTTAACCGGATAATTCGGCCTTCCCATTCTAATTTCGCACAGTGAAAAAGGCCTTTTTTACCCTCCTTGCCGCGACCCTGATCTTCGTCAGTTGTCATGGCCAGCGCCACGTGGCAGACAGTCTGAAGCTGCTGCTTTTGTCTGACAAAGAGGACACGACCCAGGTGAAACACCTCAACAAAATTGCCTGGTCGCTGCGCGTGATCGACCCTGACTCGGCTCTCTTTTTCGCTTACAAAGCGCAACTGCTCGCTGTGAAACTCGGTTTCGACAAAGCGGAAGGCGACAGTTACAACACCATCGGCGTGATCCATTACCGCAGGGGAGAATTTCCCGAAGCGGTCGATGCACATCTGCAGGCGCTGAAGATCCGCGAGAACATCGGCGATCAACTCGGTGCTTCTTATTCGCACATCAATCTCGGGAATGTGTACAGCGATCAGCACAACGAAAAAATGGCGATCGATGAATACCGGAAAGCGGCGGAACTCATCGCGACATTCGATGATAAGTCGGCATTGACTTTCGTGTATCTCAACATCTGCGCGGCTTTTCTCGAGGAGAAAAATTACGCTGATGGATTATTGTATGGCAACAAAGCGAAAGATGTGGCGATCGAAGTGAATGATTCCGCTGTGCTTGCCGAAGCGTGGAATAATATCGGCGTGGTGTATGAAGCGGAAGATAAAAATGATGAGGCGCTGGATGCATACAGCAACGCATGGAAGATCAGCGTGGCGACCGGTGATAATACGAGCATGACGGATAATGCGATCAACATCGGGAATATCTACCGGAAGAAAAAGGATTTTGAGCGAACAAGGTCATGGCACGAACGCGCCGATTCACTTGCAAGAAGTATCGGCTACCTCGAAGGATTGCGTGTGCTGTACGACGACATGACGAATGATTACGAAGCGATGAACGATTACAAAACAGCTTTGTATTATCATAAAAAGTTCAAAGAGCTCAGTGATTCTCTGTTCAACGACGAGAATACATCGAAGATCGATGACCTCGTGCTCAAATGGGAAAAAGAAAAGAGCAGGAGAGAATTGCTCAACGGACAGAAATTCCTCGGTGCTGATGCAGCAATGAAAAATATGGAACGGGAACAACTGTTGCTGCTTTCTTCATTGGGTGTGATCGCTGTTCTTTTCATTTCGATCCTTGCTCACCAGCGGAAAAAGATCAGGACACTGCAATTGCTGGTCGCCAATTCAAGGAAGGACAAATCCTGACAGGAGCGTTAAACGGAGTCGTTACTGATCTTTTATCTGCATCCAAATAATATCTACTTTCATGTAAATTTTACAGCATGAAAAAGATATTCCTGTTTCTTCTCATTGCTGCCCCGCTACTCACTTTTGCACAAACCGGTTTTGGAATTTACCCGTGGACGGGAATGGCTTCCGTACGGTGGAATCCAAAAACTGTTTCGCGCGATTCATCCGGTGTTGCGCATTTTGTCACGAATTACAAACTCGGATTTGAAGTCCGGTCATTCGTGAGTATCAAGCACACGAGTTCAGGAACGAATTTCTCCGCTGTTCCCGAATTGGTGGTTTACCGGAAATTCAGGGGAGAAGAACATGAACCGATGTTATTGAGCGGAGCCGGTGTGTTCACTTCCATCAGTCATGGCAATGTGGTCGCGGGAGGATTCTTCATTCCGTTCATCATGTTCTGGCAACCGGAGATCCACAACTCTTCTCATTTATATTTCATTGGTGAAGTAGACGGACTTTTTTCTTTCACTTCCAGCAGGCAGTCATTCGGCTTCCGTCCGTTGATCGGTTGCGGCTGGACATTCTGATCTTTCATTCGAAAATTTACTTTTCCACAACACCTGCGATTTTATGGGATGCGCACTATCTTCACATCTCAATTTTAGAAAATCAATCTGTGCAAATCTGTGAGCGTACGAAATATGTATTTCTCCGTAAAAAACTTTTAAATCAATCTGTGCAAATCTGTGTAATCTGTGGCTACTAAGGTCAAAACATCTTTTTTCTGTCAGAACTGCGGAGCGCAATCGCCCAAGTGGGTTGGGAAGTGCAATTCCTGTGGTGAATGGAATACATTCGTCGAGGAGATCGTGCAGAAAACAGAGAGCACACAAACTTCCGGATTCGGTGTGCGCAGTACGCAGCGTGCGCCCAAGCCCGTGAAGCTTGAAGAGATCACAGCTGGCGAAGAAAGAAGAATTCCCATTTACGATAAAGAACTCGCACGTGTGCTCGGAGGAGGAATTGTTCCCGGATCACTCGTGCTGTTTGGTGGAGAACCGGGAATCGGAAAATCCACATTGATGCTGCAGCTCGCGACGAACATGAAAGGCACGCGCGTGATGTATGTGTCGGGCGAGGAAAGTGAAGAGCAGATCAAGATGCGCGCCGAACGGATCGGGATAAAAAACACCGATTGTTTCATTCTCACGGAAACGAACACGCAGAATATTTTCCAGCAGATCAAACTCGTCGAACCGCAACTCATCATCATCGATTCCATTCAGACGCTTCACACGGCGCATATCGAATCTTCTCCCGGAAGTGTTTCGCAGGTTCGTGAATGTGCCGCGGAGTTATTGCGTTTCGCGAAAGAATCGAACGTTCCTGTTTTTCTCATCGGCCACATCACCAAAGAAGGTTCGCTCGCCGGACCGAAAGTGCTCGAGCATATGGTGGACACCGTTCTGCAATTCGAAGGTGACCGCAATCACGTTT
>DATJEX010000295.1:0-4393 GCA_035496135.1 Bacteroidia bacterium | reverse complement strand
GCGAATACAGATGCGGATAATTCACTCGCGGCAATTCTCACCGCAGATCAGATGACACAGTATCGCGCTATCAAAAAGACACGCCAGGACAGGGCTAATGCTTCCGGTGCATCGCAACAATAATATTTCCATTCAGAAAATGAAAACTCCCGGCATCACCGGGAGTTTTTTTTATTTACGCTCATTCATCCGTACGATCCGTAATCCGTAATTCATCCCCGTTTCATGATGACGTGAAATTTCAGCTGATCCTTCGTCACCTTCGCGTCCTTTTTATTCAGCCCCCACTCTATTCCATTGATCGTAAAATCAAAACTCAATTGTTCCGGAATTCCTGAAACAGCATCGGCATTCGCGTACTTGATGTTTTTCAGTTCGACAGGTTCTTCTTTGTTTTTCAGTTGCAATCGCGCAGGGATCGAATAGGAAGTTTTGCCGATGGAATCTGTTGTAATTCCCACACTGTCGATCTTCAGGTAAGCGTATGGATATGTTTTCGTCTCGAGATAATCCGGGTTTCCCATTTCCAGTTGCTGGTCCGCTCCCACTTTCACTGCTTCCACACTTGCCATATCAAGCACGAGTAAACCATTCTTCATTTTTCCGTCGATCGTATACCAATACCCGGACTTCACTTTGATATCCGTTTCGGCACTGAAGCTCGCGTTGTCGAGTTTCATATTCATTGTTCCGCCGAAAATGTGAACCACCTTATCGACGTCCTTCACGGTTTTGGAACGTGTGCAATGAAAGGAACAATCGGAAATTTTCAGTCCCGCTGAATCCAGTTTCGGAATATGAACTTCCTGTTTCTTCGGAAGAGAATCGGCTGTGGAATCTCCACTTGTTTTTTGCTGGTCATCACCAGCGCAGGAAAAAAGAAATGTCAACGACAAAAGCGGGAGCAGCCGGAATTTTTTCATCAGAAGATCGGTTCTTTTTTAGGCCAGTGGAATTTTTCACTTTGTTCTATCGCGTCCATGATCTTCTCCAGCATCACATCGCCATCTTCTTCCGGATCAAGGATCAGTCTTTCCTTGAAGGTGATGGAAAGTTCGACACCTCTTTTTTTCAAACGCAGGCCTTTCTTATCGAACGCGCGGCGGAATCCATCGATCACAACCGGAATGACGACCGGGTTGAATTTTTTAACAAGCAATGTCACTCCTCTTCTTCCTTTCGCATGCACCTTGGTCGTTCCCTGCGGAAAATTGATCAGCCAGCCGTTCTGCAACGCGAGCCCGATATTCGACAGGTCTTCCATACGCACTTTGCGATTGACATCTTCCTTTCCCGCGCGCCACGTACGCTCAATGGAAACAGATCCTGCATAAGCGAAGATCCTGGGGAGAATTCCTTTTTTCATCGTTTCCACCGCCGCAACGAAATACGTATTGATCCACGGTTTGCGCAGATATTTTTTATTGCTGATGGAATCGAACTGCCCGTTCTTCACCGCGCAGAAAACATGCAGCATGGCAATGACATCGGCGAAATAGGTCTGGTGATTGGAAACAAAAAGTACATTCTGATCGGGAAGATCCCTGAGGTTCACCGTTCCCGAAATGCGCAGTTTATTCTTGCGCATATACCTCGCGTACGTGAGCCTGCCAATGAACCTGATGAGCGACCTTTTCAGGAATATCAAATGCCCGAACGGATCTCTTCTGAACATGTTCCGAATATACAGATTTGGTATGGAATTCGCAGGAATGCCGTAACTTCAACTACTCAAAAATGAAAGCCCTTTTCCGTCTCAGATCCCTGCTTTTTTTCCTTCCTGTTCTGCTGCTCTCCGGATGTTTCGAGATCGTGGAAGATGTGACCGTTCATAACGACGGCACCGGAACGTTCATGTACACGGTGAACATGAGCATGAGCAAGGATCGCCTCGACAATATCATGAAACTCGACAGCAGCGACGGGTACCGTGTTCCAAAAAAATCGGAGCTCGAGAACCAGATCCTGAAAGCGAAAAATTCTTTCGTCAGTTCGCAGGGCATCACCAACGTGGCGACAACAAGCGACTGGGTCAATTATATTTTCACGATCAAATTCGATTTCAATTCGGTGAACAATCTCAATCTCGCGCTCGAACTTGTTTCCGCTGAACTCACCGCCGATCACAAACGTATCCCGGAAGCTTCGGATAATTTCAACTGGACCGGAACGGCATTCGACCGCAAAAGCAATTACGATGCGGCGAAAAGTTCACCAAAGCTCACCCCGAAGGACAAAGAGATCCTGAAGGACGCGACATACACCTGCATTTACCGTTTTGATTCTCCCGTGAAATCCAATTCAAATGCCGATGCCAAAATTTCGAAAAGCGGAAAATCGGTGATGATGAAAATGAACCTGCTCCAGCTTGCGACCGGACAAAAAAGCATTGCCAACAAAATAGCCCTGCAATAGCCCATGATGAAAAAAATAACGCTTGCGCCCCTATTGATCTTCCTCTTTTCCGTTTTAGTGATACAGATCTCGTACGGTCAGGATATCTCCACTCACATTCCCGCTTCTTCCACCTACATCATCATGATCGATCCGTCGGCGCACGTTCGCAACGGCGATGTTTCATCGGTGCGCAACCTGCAGATGTTCTCCCGCACTGGCGATTGGGGAAATGATTACCGGATGAATCGATTGTACGGCGATTATAATCTTGATACGACCACGCAGAAGGGATTTGAAAAATTCATCGGCGACATTTTCAAAGCGGATGGAATGACGGGAGTAGATACAGGACGCAAGATGTTCATCTTCGATCATCACACCGATTCGGTTTATTCCTGGTGTTATCTTTTTCCGCTGAAGGATGCGAAACAGTTCGGTGGTTACGTCAAAAAAAATCTTTTCGGCGACAGTATCAATGTGAATAACGGATACGGCTTCTCCAGTATCGTCGCGAATCATCTTTGTTTCGGCTGGACCGAATCGTACGCGGTTGTTTTGCTTGCTGATTATTATTATCTGCCCGGCGGATATTATAACAGCTACTACGACCAGTTGCTTGCCATGCAGGACAGTATTGCCGCTGCAGCGAGTTACACGAACGCACTCACACAGGTGAATTACGATACGATCATCAACGACAGTATCCGTGCGGCACGACTCGATGCGCTCAACAAGGAGATCGCCGACATGAAAGACAAACTCGCACATGACACGATCACCAACGAGGAAGATTATTACTACAGTTATTATGATTATGGTGATTACACCAACAATGATGATATCCAGAAGAAACGTGAACATTACAATGACTCGTGCGTGAATGCGTACGTGAGTGATGAATTACGTAAGCTCGTCAACCTTTCCTATGAATCAAGCATTGAGTCGGTTCCCAATTTCCGTTCTGTCGCCGCGGAAGATGCGGATGCTGTCTATTGGTATAATTACGGCGACCTCATGCAGCAGCGTTACATCGAGAGCATGCAGATCCGCCGCGACTACTATTATTACCAGGGTTACGATCTCGATACTTCCGTGATCGTCAACATGTGGAAAGGATCATACATGGCGAGCATCATCCGCTTCAGGGATAATTCGGCTTACATGCAGCAGCGCATGTATTTCACACCCGCGTTGCAGGAACACACGAAAGGAATGTATGCCGGGCGTGTTTCGAACAAGATGTTCAAATTCGTGAATGGGGAAAATCTCATGGGATTCCTCGCAATGTCAGTGGACATGGAAAAATTCATGAAATTCTACGGTTCCGTTTATCGCGAAACACTCACCAATTCTTTTGCCGGCGTTTACGAGAGTTATTACCTCATGTGCTGGGATCTGCTGCACGTTTTCCTCGACGAGTCGACGATGTACAATCTCCTCGATGGAAAATTCCTTTTCGCCGTAACCGACCTGAAACCTTTCACCTCCTCTTACGTCAGTTATGAATACGACGAGAATTTCAATATGACCGAAGTGACACGCGAGAAAACACAGATCCTTCCTGAATTTGTTTTCGTTGCCGAAGTGGGCAAGAAACACAAAGCGCAGGAAATTCTGAATATCCTGAGTGGTGTGAACGCCGTGAAAAAACAGAATGCTGATTATTACATCATCAACATGCCGGCCGAATACGATCTCAAATTGTATCTCGCGCTGGTGGACGGAGATCTCGTTATCACGAACAATGAAGACATGATGGTGAATCACCTGAAGAATGGTTACAACGGAAAATCGGCGATCAAAAAATCGGTGAAACGCATTGGAAGAAGAAGCGCACTCGTCGGCTATTGGGACGGACAGAAATCGATACAGATCATCACGAAGGCTGAATCGCAGAATCTTTCGCCGGAGAATAAACGGGCACTCGATCTGCTCGCGAGCGAGATCAACAGCGGAACACTGCTCGGACGTAAATCGAAAAAAGGAGTGCAGCGCA
>DATJEX010000294.1:0-19001 GCA_035496135.1 Bacteroidia bacterium | reverse complement strand
ATCTGTTGAAAGAAGACCTGCGATCAGGTTCATCGAAATAACTGATTTCCCTGTGCCTGGTCCTCCTTTGATAATTACTGACGTTTTCTTCTTCGCGTTGATGGCGATATCTCTTGCGATTTCATAAGCTACTTTTTGGTCCCCAAGCAAGGTGAATTCTTTGTTTCCTTTGAATAATCCAACAACGTGCTTTACAAGTTGTTTGCTCGGTCGGATATTACCACTTTCGATCTTGTATAGGACGTCAAGACCATTTCCCTTTCCTACATACTTTCTGATGAATTTTTCAAGCTTTTCTTGATCATCATGGAGAAAAAGTGGAGAATCGGTTATAGAATCGAGATAAATTGGTTCTTTAAGTGGTTCCGGTGATTGTTCCTTGTAATTATGCAGAAAAGCACACGAATATGCGCCGATCTCATTATTATAAACGTTCTCGTTAAAGTCTTTGATATATATTTTATATGAAGAGGCCTGATATGACGGATGCAAGATTTCTTTTCCTCCATAATATTTTGTTCTAACAAGATCCGGCCTAGTCGTACTTTTAGCTTCATTCCACTGTTTAAGTTCGACGATAACAAAATTACTATTACCAGCGTCATCGGTTCCAGTTACAATGAAGTCAACGCGCATCCCATTGGAAGGAAGGGTGAATTCAATAAGGATTCCGCAATCATCTGGTAATCCCGCCCGCTGAAGAACATGAGACATTCTGCTAAAGGAATTCGTCCAAGCGCTGTCCTCTTTTTCAGCAAATTTTGTTTTCCCTGTTTTTAGAAAATACGACTTTTTTATTTCGTCGGTAATGGCATTTCTTCCAACATGATCAATAAATCCTGCGGATGTATTTTGATATACAATCATAACTCATCATACTTTTTCGCCGTCCCTTTCGCTTTCTCCACCGGATATTTCTCAGAATTCTTTTTGATCTTTTCAAGAATGATATCCTTCACATTCAGATTGTGCCTTTCCGCAAGCAGAAAACAAAATGCAAGGACATCGGCTAACTCTTCCTTCAATTTCACTTTGTCTACTTTCTCGGATTCTTTTCTACTGTCTTCCAGAGAAACAATTCGTTCAATTCAGCAGCTTCAATCGAAATCGCAGTCGCGAGATTCTTTGAATCGTGAAACTGTTTCCAGTCCCGGTCGTCGCGGAATTTGAGCAGGGCTTGAATTATTTCAGAGGATTCGGACATCATAGACTAAAGATAAGATAGTTTTTTCGCGCAGTATATACACCTCCTGCTTTCTCCCTTCTGCCTACTCCCTTCTGCTTACTTCCCAACTTGCTGCCACCACTCCTCACTCCCCTTCACCGCCTTCATCACAAACCGATCGAGGTAAGCGTAGAGTCCTGAGTTCTCCACTTCCGATTCGGAGCCGAGGCGGAATTCAAACGCGCGGAGATTCGGTTTTGCGCCGAGGAAGACGACGCGGTAGATGACCGGCATTCCTTTTTTCTCTTTGAAGTCGTACGAGCCGGCGTGTTCGAAAATTTTCTCGTCGAGGGCGTTCACGAGATCGCGGAAAAGTTTTCCGTCTGTTTTTGCCGTGGCGGTTTTCCTGTTCGCCGGAATATTTCCGTCGCCCTGGCGGTTGAGTGTGCCGTCTTTGTGCAGGAGCATGGAGATAGCGCTTTGTCCGTCGCAGCTCACGTCGATACGGATCTGCTCGATCATGTCTTTGGTGAAAACGATTTTCGCCGATTCTTCCTGTGAAGATTTTTCGCTCTGCTGGCGGAAGAACGAGATGACGAGGTTGGCGCGGTCGAAGAGCCGGTGCCACGCGTCTTTCACCTGCGCGAGTTGACGCACATTTTCCGTGTGCGCGAATTTTCCTTTGTTCGTCAGCAGCCAGAACGTAGCGGAACCAACGGGAGGAAAATTTATTTCTGTCTGAGGTTTCGCTTGCGCGACGGCCTCCTGCGCCTGCGTGTGCATCTCCGCGACGTATTTGCGGATGGGCTCGTGCGCGATCCCGCCGATCATCATCATTCCGCTTTTCATATAGAGGCTCGCATCGCCGGTGATGAACGTGACGATGGTCGCCACCTGGTTGCCCATGTTCCATTCGATGATCACGCCGTAAACGGAAATGCTGCCGGAAGGGAGATCGAGATGGAGGTCCTGCGCTGTGGTGGCGAATGCTTTTTCGCGCAGGGGGAGGTACATGTTTTCGGGAGGGGTGGAGGGCATGAGTCCAGGAACTGGAAGTAAAAGTAACGGTAAAAGTTGATTGCATACAGTCGTTTACAAACGGATAAAACCGAATAATACTTTTAAACGACCTTAGTTTTGATAAAAACACACTTATGAAACATCTTGAAGAATTCAGCAAAAGTGATTATGCCAGCATTGCAAAGGATATAGCAGGCATGACTTCTAAATCAGAGGATGAATTATTTACCGTCATCGGACACGGATTGAATGATTCCGGTTTGAAAGCCTCTGATAAAAACAATGTTCTTTTCGAAAGAGTGGACAGGATCGCGGGAAAGGTGAGTGCCAAAAAGGCGTTCAACTTTGTTGCGGCGACAGATCCACTTGACCATGATGAAGCACAGCGAAAAGGGAAAGTATTCTGGAAAAAATTCAAAGAAAAAGTGCGTAGCATAATCTGTGATAATAAAGCCCTGAGCGATGTGATCGAAGGAAACGGAACGCTCGAGGATAAACTGAAAGTGATCATACCGGTTGTCCTGGCGGCGCTTGGAATGGCTGCTATCAATCCAACGTTGTTACTGGTCATTTCAGCAGCACTCGCAATAATTGCGAAAGCTGGGTTTGAAGCATATTGTGATATTTAGCATGATAATTTCATTCCGGAAAAGCCCCTGACCAAGGGGCTTTTTTTATGACACCATGCCGTGGGAAGTACTGTGAAAATAAAATTGATTATTTCTTCCACTTCCTAAATTTCTTAGCCACACTTTTTCGTACCTGGAAATACATTTGCTCATTAACCATTTGATGCACGCAATGTATTTTACTTATGAAAGAAGAATTCCTCCACCACATCTGGGCCAAAAAACAATTCGACGCCCGCGAACTCTTCACCACCGATGGCGAACCGATCACGATTTATCTGCAGGGTGAACTCAACCAGTACAGCGGTCCCGATTTTTCGGGAGCGAGAATTAAAATAGGCGAGCAGCTGTGGGCTGGGAATGTGGAGATCCATATCCGCTCTTCCGACTGGAACCGACACGGACATGAAACGGATCCGGCGTATGAGAATGTGATCCTTCATGTCGTGTTCATTCATGATGAGGAAGTAAAGATCAATTCGGGAAGGATCCTTCCAACATTGGAACTCAGGGGAAAGATATTTGCCGACTTCGATCGATTCGAAGATTCGAAGATCAAGGATTCGAATAGTAATTCAAGTTCATCCCGGGAGTTACATTCCCAATATTCCAATTTTCGAATATTCCAATCTTCGAATGCGCGCAGGAAAGAGGGGAGTCTGTCATGCGGAGATCTTACATCAGAATTGAAAATGGAATCGGTCTCCATGATGACGCGCTCGCTCACCGAACGGCTGGAACGGAAAACGATCGAGATCAAAGAGCAACTCGCTCAATGCAACGGCGACTGGGAAGAAGCATTTTATCGCGTGATGTTGCAGCATTGCGGAATGAAAGTGAACAGTGATCCATTCCGGTGGCTCGCGCAGATCACGCCATGGAAATTGCTGGCAAAATACCGTCACGATGTTTTTCAACTGGAAGCATTGTTGTTCGGACAGGCAGGAATGCTCGGTGAAAATGCGCAGCTCTCCATCGAGGATGATAAAAAATATTTTCTGTCACTTCAGTCGGAATACGCGCACCTGTCGCGCCTGCATGCGCTCGAGCCGATGAATGTACAGTCGTGGAAGTACATGCGCCTACGCCCGAATAATTTTCCGACGATCAGGATCTCACAGCTCGCCGCCCTTTTTTCGAAGGAAGAAAAATTATTCCGTGCATGCATGGAAAATGAAAATGCGGAGGAGTTGCGAACAATGCTGGAAGTTCACGCCTCGGAATACTGGGACACACATTACCGCTTCGATGTGGAGAGCAGGAATTACCGGAAGAAATTCGGAGAGCAGGTGATCGATGTGCTGTTCATCAATGCCATCGCCCCGATGAAATTCCTGTATGGAAAGGAATTGCGGAATGAAACATATGTGGAGGAAGCAATCGCGATCCTGGAGAAAATACCTGCGGAGAAAAATTCGATCGTGCTCAACTATGAAAGATCAGGATGGGAAATGAAGCACGCCGCAGATACACAGGGAATCCTCGAGTTGAAAAGAAATTATTGTGACAGGAAAAAATGCCTGGACTGCGAAGTAGGTAGGAAGGTGCTCAATAGGCGGATCGTAGCCCACCGATGATAGCCCACCGATTAATCGGTGGGCTATCATCGGTGCGATATTCCTTACCTTTATTACACCACACCAGTATTCCTGCCAATGAAAAGATCGATAGGGTTGTTGTCCGTTTTCCTGCTCTGCAGTACCAGGCTTTTTTCCCAGGACGAATTTCATATCGCGCCCTCCGGAAATTTCAACGACATCAAGCAGCAAGCCGATCTGTTCTTCGCCGGTCGCGCGAATGACAGCGCGCTGAAAAATGGTGAAGTGGAAGACAACGATTACCTCCGCTATAAAAGATGGGAATGGTATTGGTCTACACGCGTCATGCCCGATGGATCGTTCCCCGACCTGGCAGCACAGGGATCCATTTATCGCGATCTGAATGCTGCAGCTGCATCACAACGCCTTTCTTCCTCCGTTCAAAATACTTCGCTACAGTGGACGAATATTTCGCAGACGTATGGCGACGGTGGTTACAGCGGAATGGGAAGAGCGACTTCCATCGCGTTCGATCCGAATGACTCGAATACCTTTTTTGTTGGTGCGCCGATAGGCGGTATCTGGAAGACAACGGATGGCGGACAAACGTACACTCCGCTTGGCGACAGTCTTCCTTATGTGAGTGTCGGAACCATCGCTGTTGATCATCGCAACCCGAATAATATTTTCATCACCGTTGGCGATAATATGGGATGGTGGAATTACGGACTCGGTGTTTACAGATCGACTGATGGTGGTGTGACGTGGTCTCCATCGCTTTCTTCCAATTTCATCTCAGGCATTTCTTATTACCGGATGGCAATGAGTCCGCAGGCACCTGATACCATTCTTGTTGCTGCTTCGGATGGTTTGCATCGCACAACGGACGGTGGTAATACCTGGAACATTGTTCACACTGGTGGATTCCGTGATGTTTGTTTCCGTCCCGGAGATGGATCGGTCGTGTACGCGGCGTCCGATGATTATTGGGGATACAGCGAAGTGTATCGCTCGCTTGATGCAGGTGCAACATGGACGCAGATCTCTTCCTTCAATCAGAATTACAATTATCTGCACTTGTCCACTACACCTGCTGATCCGGATCGTCTCGGAATTTCCTGCGATTACAGCGGAACAATGTCTTACTATGTTTCTATTGACACCGGTTCAACGATCAATTACCGCGCACCGTTACCAGCGACTTCCATGTTGTTTCTTTCGCCAACGGATACAAGCATCGTGTACGTCGGCGGAGTTGATGTGCAGGTGTCGGGTGATGGCGGAACAACATGGACACAGTTGACGAATTGGTACAACGATGGAGTTCATCCAACTGTTCACGCCGATCAGCATTTTGCTGCGTTCAATCCTGTGAATGGTTGCTGTTATTTCTGCAACGATGGCGGATTGTTCCGTTTGCGTGAATCGACAGAGACGTGGACCGAACTCAATGATGGTTTTGTCACCACACAATTTTACCGCATTGCTGTTTCACAAATGAATCCTGTTTTCATGATCGGTGGAACGCAGGACAATGGCGGACGTAAGCGCATCGGGATCAATCAGTGGGCTGCTACCAACGGCGGAGATGCGATGGACAATGCCATCGACGAAACAAATGACCTGACGATCTACACCACTTACGTAAGCGGATTGTTATACCGTTCGTACGACCAATGGAATTTTGATACATACAACGACATCACGCCTGCAGGATCTACCGGTTCATGGGTAACGCCATATGTGCTTGATCCGAATGATCAGTCGCGGATCATCGCCGGTTACCAGGATGTCTATGCTTCTCCCGATCAGGGCGCGACCTGGACGCAGCTGAGTACGAATCTCACCGGTGCTTCTACCAGTACACTCAGTTGCATCGCTGTTGCAAAAGCGAATTCGAATGTGATCTACACGACCATCGACAGTAAAGTTTTTGCGACGAATGATTTCGGGCAAACATGGAACACGCATCTCACACCACTCGGGAATTCCAATTTCACTTCCATCACTTCCATCGCGGTTTTTCCGGGAACAACGGATACCGTATATATCACCGCCGGAGGTTACACGGCGAATAAAAAAGTGTATCGTTCCATCAATGGTGGAGCAAGCTGGACGAACATCAGCGGATCGCTTCCGAATGTTCCGGTGAACTGCTGCATTTTCAATCGTGCGAGTTATTTTCATGACCTGTATATCGGCACTGATGTCGGTGTGTTCATGATGAACGATACGATGAGCACGTGGATGTATTATGGCACCGGCATGCCGAACACATCAGTGACCGATCTCGAGATCCAGTATGCTGCAGGAAAACTCCGTGCGGCAACGTATGGCCGCGGCATATGGGAAATTGATATCGATGGAACAACCGGAATTTCTTCCGCGGTAACGGATGCGCAGGGAAATGAATTTTCGCTGGTGATGAATCCTGTGACGGATCAGCTTCTGATGGATGCGCATATTTCAGCCGATCAGCATTCGGTGTTCAGGATCTATGATGTTTCGGGCCAACTCGTGCTGACGAAGGAACAGCATACACCGGTCGGGAATTATCAACTCGCTTTTGATGTGCATGAATTGTCACCGGGAATGTATTTCCTCGGCGTGGAGAACGCAGAAGGAGTCTCGCGCGTATTCCGATTCATCAAAGAGTAAGGATTCTTCGATCACACATTGGCGATGATCGCATAATCGCCTGTTGTATTCCTCGGATCCTGGTTCAAAATCTTCGACATGATCCCGTACAATTCCTTGTGCTCGGTATAGAATTCCTTCGGCGATTCAAAAAAAGTTTCTACGCTCACGGCGAAAAATTCATGTTTGTTGGTGAAGGCGTATTTCCGCAGCAGGTGTTCGCCGTCAAATCCTTTCGCGATCTCTTTTTCCGCTTCCTGCTCATAGGGAAAAACAAATTCCCGCATATCGCTGAAAACCTGGTCCGAAGCAGAGAATTCGATGAACAACGCGTGGCCGAATTCATGCAGCCCGACATTCAATTTATCATCACCTACGCGGTAACCTTCCAGGTAATCTTTCACCGAGATCCGTACGATGCCATTCGGAGTCGTCGCACCTTTCATGAGTGGCCCACCCGCGTACATTTTGAAAATGGTCGGATGTAATTCGATCCGGTCGAAACTCGCCAGCCATTCTTTGTCGAGACCAAAGGTGAGTTGCGCCAGTGTCGCGCAGATCATGATCTTTATTTTTTCATCCGCAACGAATCCTTCGGCGCCATAAATATTTTCGCGGGAATAATGCAGCAACAAACGATCGAAGAATTTCTCTTTGCCTTCTTCCGAAAGTTTGTTGTAGTAACTGAACTGCGTGAGCTGCATCCGCACATTCTCCTTGAAATCCTTTCCATAGCGCAGGGAGATCACGACATTGCTCCGCGCGGCATCTTCCACTTTTTCGGCAGTGAAGCGCAACGCTTTCGTGATCCCGATGAAAACGAAAAACATGAATGTGGCGGCGATCAGCAACCCCATGAGAAGTTCAATTTGAAGTGATGTTCATTCATTGTCGCGGACCGATATTACATTTCCATTCTCATCTATCCATTCCGTTTTCCGGAGAACAGGCGCGCCGAAGATCCCGTTGCGGAACGTAAGACGCATGCTGCCGTGTTCGCCCCATCCGCCGAAACCGGTGCTGTACCTGCGCAACAAAGGAGCATTCGCAAATTCTCCATTCGTGAACGTGTACGTGAAATAATGATCGGTGACATTCCCGTATTTATCTCTCGCCGAAACAGAGACACACTGCTCGATCTTTGCGGTCACAGAAAAAGGTTTTCCAACCAGGATGTAGGTATTAAGAACAAGTGTGATCATCACTCCCCATAAACCGTACATGAAATATTTTATCCAAACACCACTCGGATCTTTTTTCCGGAAAAAATTCCACGCGTAACAACCGGTTGGAATGACAAGCAGTAAACCTGCGAGCAACCACACATTCTCATCGATCCGGGAAAGTAAAAAAATGGAATACGGAATACAAAATAGAATTCCGAAAACATAAATGATCCTGTCGAAAATACTGGGCATGAAATGGGTTACCGGTCAGGCTAAGATACAAATGTATTTTTCCTTATGCTTCATCCGTATCTTCGCATGAAGAGTGATCTGTACATTCCGTTTAAATCTGTAATCTGTATTCTCCGTAGTAAATCCGTAATCCTCCCCCGTGAACGAACTATCAAAAGAAACATCACCTTATCTCCTGCAGCACGCGAATAATCCCGTGAACTGGCGCGCGTGGAATGAAGAGACGCTGAGTCTTGCGAAGAAAGAGAATAAACTGATTCTGGTGAGTGTCGGCTATTCCGCTTGTCACTGGTGTCACGTGATGGAACATGAATCGTTCGAGGATGAAAGAGTGGCGAAGGTGATGAACGATCATTTCATCTGCATCAAGGTCGATCGCGAAGAACGCCCGGATATTGATGCGGTGTACATGAACGCGGTGCAATTGATGACACAGCATGGCGGATGGCCGCTGAATTGTTTTGCATTACCCGACGGGCGTCCGCTGTATGGCGGAACCTATTTTCCAAAGGACCGGTGGATCGAAGTGTTGATCAATCTGGCTGAATTGTGGAAAGACAATGCTGAAAAATGTTTCGAGTACGCGGCGCAATTGACGGAAGGAGTTCAGCTGTCGGAAAAACTCGTCGCTGATGAAAATGCTCCGGCGATCACGGAAAAAATGCTCGGACTTTCCGTGCAGCAATGGTCCACACGTTTTGATAATTCCGAAGGAGGCCCATCGCGCGCTCCGAAATTCCCATTGCCGAATAATTATTTATTCCTGCTGCGTTATGCACATCTGAAAAAAGATCAGCAGTTGCTCGATCATGTTTCACTTACGCTCGATAAAATGGCGATGGGCGGGATCTATGATCAGATCGGTGGCGGATTCGCAAGATATTCCACCGACATGCTGTGGAAAGTTCCGCACTTTGAAAAAATGCTCTACGATAATGCGCAGTTGGTCTCTCTTTATACGGAAGCATTCCAGCTCACGCGTAATGATCTGTATAAAGAAGTCGTTTTCGAAACACTGAAATTCGTGGAGCGTGAATTAACGGCAGCGAACGGGGCATTCTATTCGGCGCTTGATGCTGACTCAGAAGGCGAAGAAGGAAAATATTATGTGTGGACGGAAGAGGAGTTGAAAAAAATACTTGGCAAAGAATTCTCATGGGTCAGTGAATATTACAATGTGAATTCGATCGGAAATTGGGAACACGGGAATTACATTTTGCTCAGAAGGGAAAGTGATGAGAAATTCTGTGGCAAACGCGGAATGACAACATCCGATCTGAAAGCGAACCTGAAAAATGTGAAGAGCGCTTTGTTGAGTGTAAGAGAAAAAAGAATCCGCCCCGGCCTTGATGATAAAACATTAACGTCGTGGAACGCAATGATGCTGAAGGCTTATGTTGATGCATATGTTGTGTTTGATGAAAAAGAATTTCTGCTCGCCGCATTGAAGAACGCACGATTCATCCGTGATGTGCAAATGAACAGTGACGGCAGGCTTTTTCATTCCTGGAAAGCAGGCAAGAGCACGATCAACGGATTTCTGGAAGACTACGCGCATGTGATCGACGCATTCATCTCGCTTTACCAGGCAACATTCGACGAAGACTGGCTCGATCACGCATCGCAATTGTGCGGATATGTGATCAAACATTTTCACGATCCGGAAACACCGATGTTCTTCTTCACTTCGGATGAAGACCCGCAACTCATCGCCCGGAAAATGGAATTGACCGATAATGTCTGTCCAGCATCGAATTCAGTGATGGCACGCAATCTCTTTTATCTCGGACATCTGCTCGGAAAACGGGAATGGGTCGATCGCGCGGAACATATGTTAAAAATGGTCCAGGAGCAGATGATCGGCTATGGCGCAGGCTATTCCAACTGGATGATCCTGCAGACGCATTTTGTGTTTCCCTATAGAGAGGTCGCTATTGTTGGTAACGATGTTGATAAAAGCAAAGCCGCCTTCCGGAAACATTACCTGCCGAATCAAATCTTTGCAGGAAGCCCCGGCGAGAGCGATATCGCTCTATTGAAAAACAGAAGTGTTCCCGGAAAAACGCTGATCTACGTCTGTGAGAACAATACCTGCGATCTGCCTGTTGAAAGTACCGATGAAGCGATCCGGAAGATCGGTGGGTGAAGCACTCTGCGAAAACGTCGTGCCGGAGCTTGCCCCGAGCTTGTCGAGCGGGCGCCTCTGCGGCAAAAAGTCCATTTTGATCACAATACTTTTGTGTATCACATTAATTTCAAAATCTTCCGCCCAGCTTTTTCTTCCTATCGATGATGATCCGTTCGGTGTTCCCGTAAAATTCAACGCCGACAGCGTGCGCAAACTCCGGATATTTTCCATACAGGCCAACCTGGAATACAAACCTGACGGAAAAATAATCGATGATCGCGGACTCAAGCAATATTTTGAATTCGACAGCCTAGGGCGCATCAATGAATTCTGGAAGACAAGCGTGAAAAATTACGCGACGGATTACATTGATCATCCTGCGGTTTACCGCAAGGGAAGAAGGATCAGGGGAGAATGGACCGAGACGGTGAATCATTACAACTACGACACCACGTTCGTGTATTATTATTACGACAACAGCAATCGTCTTTCCTGCATGCGTGAGTGCGATGGTGATTATTATTATTCCTGGTATTACATCTACAACGAAGACGGGACCATCGCGCGGCAAACACACACGAAGGAAACCAACTCCGGCCCCAATCGCGAACATTTCCGCATCGGTGTGCAAACCATCATCTCGCAGGAAGATTTCACCTACACCAGGTTCTCTGCTCAGCAGGTAAAACTTTTTTGTCTCAACGACGAAGGAAAACCGTACAAGGAAAAGATGATGAATTTCGACGCCAAGAATCGCCCGCTGGAATACAGGGAAGAATACACAGCCGGAGGAATACGAACGGTTTCCCAATGGAAATACGATTCACTCGATCGTACATCGATGATCTCCTACACTTCCAACGCCGGCGGAGATTACACCGAGACCACGAATTACAATTACGATTCACTCGGAAGAATTGAATCACTGAAACGCTACGTGAATGGAGAATTGAAAGATGAATTCAGTTACCTCTACCACAACAGCGATCCGGTGGCATACGCCTACATCAATCGCCGCCATCTCGAATTGGGGATCGACATCGTCAAGATGGATATCCGGTATTGGTAAATGACAAAGTCTGTAAGCGGGGGATTACGGATTTTTACGAAGACTGACGGATTACGAATGAAAACAGATTTGCAAATAATGTGAGCGAATCCGTTTCTCCGTCTAAATCTGTAATCTGTATTTTCCGTAGTAAATCCGTAATCCCCCTCTAGAAGGAGATCTTATAAGAAGGAACAAACAAAAACCCCGTCTGGTAATTCGTCACGATCGCCTGCTGCTGCACATTGTAATCAGAAGAAAAAACATTCCTGTTGTTGGTCGTGTTCAGCAGGTCGACAGAAAATTGCTGCGTGATATGTTTTCCGTTGTGGATGAATCCCACTTTCGTGTCGATGCGGAAATAAGGTGTGTACCTGCTCTCATACGCGTGCGACAGATCGCGCACTTCCGCACCCGCGAGTTGTGAAGCGGCAAGATCGATCGGAATATATCTTTTGCCTCCCGCCGTATTCAGTTTGAGATCGAACGCCAGCGTGTTCCTGTTCTTCTTCCCGAGATGGAATTCTTTTCCGGCTAAAACATTCACCACATAATTTCCGCTGAAAGCCGATTGTCTTTCTATTCCATCACTTGGTGTAAAACGCGATTCGAAGAGGGAAGTGGTGACGAGAAAATAATATCCTTTCGAATAGAATTTTTCCACCGTCAGTTCAATGCCATAATTCCTTCCCGTGCCTTTATTCTGCAAGCTGTCAATGCCCGGCGCATCAAAATCCGCTCCTTCATTCACACCGGAATAAAGTCCCGCCCACTGGTTCGTGTTACGCAGCGATGGAATGTTGTAGAGATATTGATAATACACTTCCGCTTTCAAACGCATATGCTGCGTGAAATTCCAGTCGAATCCAACAACGGAATGGATCGCTTTCGAAAAACCAAGATCCTTATTCGTGAGAATGTAATTTCCCGGAGCCAGCATCGTCTGGTTGAAATACGTGAACACGGTCTGCATTTGCGAGTGCATTCCCGCGCCGACACTGATCGCCGTTTTTTCCCCCGTCTGGAAGCGGACACCCGCGCGCGGTTCGAGCGAGAAGGAATTATTCAGCGTGAGCAGTTGCGAATGAATGCCCGTGTTGAGCGTGATCCTGTCATTGAATTTGTGCTGCCATTGCGTGAACGCCTGCATCAGCCACGTGTTCGCATCAATATCACGGATGTGTCGGAAAAGTGTGACGCTGTAATTCGAACTGTCGTGCAGCGAAATGAAAATATTTGTTGCGGTGATGCCGCTCTTCAGTGAATTCTTCGCGTTGAATTTTTTCAGCAGCACATAATTCGCCGAAAGTTTCACCTGCCGGAAATCACTTCCGTAATCAGGCCAGTGCGACTGATCGGAATAGGAAAAAGAATCCTGCCTGATCATGTTCTGCATTCCTGTGATCGTTAGATTGAATTTACTCAGCGCTTTTTCGGAAATGATATACGTGTGTGTGAATCCGGTCATGCCGGTTCGAGTTCCGTAATCAGTATCGTATCCGCCCTGCGCATATAGATTCAGTTTCGTCGTATCCATGTGGCTATCGTAAAGCGCGATCGAACTCAGTCCGCCAACACCCCAGAATGCAAAGTCGCCGTATTTCTTCGTGGGAAAATTGAATTTATAAGAAAGATCCTGGTACTTCGGAATCGCATCACCAATGCCGAATTCTTCCCCGAGTTTCTGGAAAACGGCGAGTGTGGAATAACGATAATTGATCAGGAACGATGCATTATGATTCTTCGAGAACGGCCCTTCCATTCCCGCTTCAAAACCGTTGAAACCAACCTGCCCGAGGAATTCAAATTTTTCATTGTTACCGTTTCTCATCCGCAGGTCAAAAACTCCCGCTATCGCATTTCCGTATTCCGCCGGAAAAGCACTCGTCATGAAATCAGAATTATTCAGGATGTTATTGTTGAGCATGCTCACTGGTCCGCCCGTACTGCCGAATGAACCGAAGTGATTTGGGTTCGGAATGTCGGCACCTTCCAGTCTCCACAAAACTCCAAGCGGAGAATTTCCGCGAATGACCACATCATTGCGCGAATCATCGGCACCGCTCACGCCCGCGTAATTTCCCGCCATGCGCGACGGATCACCAAGACTTCCCGCGTATCGGGAAGTTTCCTCAATGGAAAATTGCCGCGCACTCACCGTCGCCATGTCGTTGATGCTTTTCGATTTATCGCCCTGCGCAGTGATCACCACTTCCTGGTTCGTATGCGAAGCAGATTCTTCCATCTCCACTGTCAGCACCACTTCTTTGCCTGACGTTACCACGATCGCGATCGATTTGTCGAGATAACCGATGTACTTGAACGTAAGCGTATGTCTTCCCACCGTCACATTTTCAAAACGGAAATTTCCATCTACATCCACACTCGTGTTACGCATGGTCGTTCCCGTATCCTGCAGCAAAACCACCGCGCCGATCAATGGCGATTTGGTTTGATCATCAGTCACCGTTCCGCGCACCGTTTGTGTTGGGCCTTGCGCGAATGAATTTCCGAAGAGGAAAAGAAAAACAGCAGAGAGAAACAGGGGTTTCATGCAGATGCGAAATTACACTTTCAGCCTGAAGTCGTAAGCGGGCAGGATTTATTTTATCAGGAGAAATTATTTTTGGCAAACATGAATTTGCATGTTTCGGAGCAATAGCTCCGGCGTTTCAAAATACCTGCTGTCCCGCTTTCGCTATTGCCCGTTTTGTCAGGCTGAGCGCTAGTCGATGCCCAAAACGGGCAAAGCGCTTCTATCCGGGCTAGGGAAATTGGCCTGTGTTTCATAATTCGTTAGCCTAACCCCCGAAGCGCCGTCCACGCGATGCAGGCGGGCACATTCCCTCACACAAAACTGAAAACACAAAACTGTCAGCCGAAAACTAAAAACTGATTTTTTAAACGACCACCGCTTCTCCAACCACAGAACTATTCCGCTCACTCATTTTCTTCCCGTCATACGCCCACTTCAGGTAAAGTCCGCCCCACGTAAATCCTGCACCGAATGTGGTGAGAATAAGATTGTCTCCGATCTTCAATTTGCTTTCCCACTCTGCAAGACAGAGCGGAAGTGTAGCGCAAGTCGTGTTGCCGTACTTCTGAATGTTCAGCATCACTTTTTCCGAATCCACACCCATGCGGTTCGCCGTTGCGTCGATGATGCGTTTGTTCGCCTGGTGCGGAACGAGGTAAGCGATGTCATCCGCTTTCAGTTGATTGCGTATCATCATTTCCTCCGCCACGTCCGCCATTTTTTCTACAGCCAGTTTGAAAACTCCTTTGCCGTTCATCGTGATGAAATGCATTTTATTCTTCACCGTTTCTTCGGTCGCAGGCATCGCGCTTCCTCCGGCAGGCTGCAGCAAACTCGGTAAGCCCGATCCGTCCACATACATGCGCGCGTCAATGATGCCGTTGCCCGTCGTTTCCGGTTCGAGCAGCACACATCCTGCTCCGTCACCAAAAAGAATACAGGTCGAACGATTGGTATAATCAACACTCGACGACATTTTATCCGCGCCGATCACGAGAATTTTTTTGTGCGTTCCTGTTTCAATGAATTGTCTTGCCACGTTCAACGCGTAGATGAATCCGGAACAAGCGCCCATCACATCAAAACTCCACGCGCGTTTAGCACCGATCTTATCCTGGATGATATTCGCCGTAGCCGGAAACTGGTGATCGGGTGTTGCCGTCGCCACGATGATGAGATCGATGTCGAGTGGATCCAGGGAAAGTTTGGTCAATAATTTTTTCGCCGCTTCCGCACCCATGTACGCGCTCGCCTTGTCGGGGTCGCGCATGATCCGGCGTTCGGAAACGCCACTGCGGTCGAGAATCCACTCGTTGGTGGTGTCGACCATTTTTTCAATATCAGCGTTCGTGAGCTTGTCTTCGGGTAACCAGCATTCAACTCCGGTTATCGCGGCATGGATCTTTTTCGTCATTGGGCAGGCTTTGAACAAATTTAAGAAGGTCGCTTCCGGGAAGTGGCTCATTATTCAAAATAACTACGATATCCAAAGTAAATAATGTGTGTAATACATAATAATAAAGGCTATATTTACTACGATGTCCAAAAATGAAACAGATTCGCTCTTTCAGCTGGTCAAACGCATGAATAAGAGCGAAAAAAGGCATTTCAAGCTGCTGGCCGGGCGGAATGATGTGGGGCAGGGGAAGTTCATCCGTTTGTTCGATCAGCTCGATGCGATGAAAAAATTTGATCCCGCACTGCTGACGGAAAAATTCACGGGCATTTCACGGATCCAGTTACCGAATCAGAAAGCATTTCTTTATGAATACCTGCTGGGTTGTCTCCGGCTTTCTTCGGCCAGGCTTTCCGTTGATGTGACACTCGCGCAGATGATCACCAACATCCGCGTGTTGTATGACAAATGTCTCTACCACGACTGTATTCGCGCCATCGATAAAGCCAAACAATTTGCGATCGCCAATGAACGCAATGTCCTGCTCTACGATATTTTCGAACTCGAGAAACTGGTCACACCGCGCACACTGCAGGAGAAACATGAAGAGCGCGTGAACAAAACAACGCTCCAGTCGAACGAGGTGCTGGAGCAATTGTCGAAACAGAACAGCTACCGCAATGCAGCCGTTCGGATGAATACGTTTTATGTCAAGAAAGGATTCATCCGCGACCGCAACGATCTGCGGGAGATCAAATCGGTATTCGAAAGGGAATTTCCCGCGCATCGTGAAAATGAATTGGGATTCGCCGCGCAGCTGCACCGGTACAACGCATTGATCGGTTATTATTTTTTCATCCGCGATTTCAAACGGGGATATGTCACCGCGAAGAACTGGGTGAAACTTTTCGCCGATGATGAACAGAAAATAAAAGCACACACGGAATTGTACATCCGCGCGCTCAACTCATTTCTTGTTGCGAAGAACAAGCTCGGCCTGCTTTCAGAATTCGAACAGACGCACCGCGATCTCATCAGGCTCAAACGCATGAAGGTGAGATGGAGCGACAATATCAATCTTCACCTGTTCAAAGCCATTTACGTTCACGAGATCAACCGGCATTTCATGATGGGCGAATTCCGATCGGGTACGAGGATCGTGGCGCGACTGGAAAGTGACCTGGAAAGATTCATTCCATTGCTCGATCATCATTCCATTCTCATTTTCTATTACAAGATCGCCTGTCTTTATTTCGGCGCCGATCAATACAAGCGTGCGCTGCACTGGCTCAACCGCATCATCAACGAAAAGGATATCGCCGTGCGCGAAGACCTGCACGCGTTCGCACGTATTCTCGCGCTCATCTGTCACAGTGAATTGGGAAATGAACGGCTCACCAAAGCGCACACCATGTCGCTGTATCGTTTTCTCGTGAAGAAAGGTGATCTTACCCAGTACGACCGGCTTATCATTGGTTTTCTCCGGCAATTGGACAAAGGAATGTCGCGGAAGAAGATGATGCAATTGTATGTGCAGCTGAAGGAGAAACTTCTTCCGCTCACGAAGCACCAGTTTGAAAGAAGATCATTTCTCTATTTCGACATCATCACCTGGCTCGAAAGCAAGATCAGCGGAAAGACGATGGAAAGTATCGTGAAGTCGGCAGTGAAGCGTAGAACGTCAGCGGAATAATTTTCTTGTCCAGGCCTTCTGCAGTTCGCGGATCACCATTTGTTCGGCAAGGGCCGTTTCAGGATCGCTGTCGCTCATCACGGCTTCTGTTTTCCGTTGCAGCACATCCACGCGGTAAAGCAGCCGCATTATTTTTTCCGAAGCGATCCCGCCATTCGAGCGGATGACAGTCAGCGCAGCATCCCTGAATTCATAAATATCTTTTGCATGCAGTGAATTATTTTCAATACCCGACGAATCGAGATCTTTCCCGAACAATTCTACCGCCACCGGCAATAATTCAACAAGCAGATCGGGATGCGATAAAAATGAATGGATGTTGGATGGAAGTTCGGGCATGTGATCTCAAAAGAATTTATTTTCAAAATTAGGAATCATATGCACACCACGACCGAAGCGCGTCGCCGGTATGGAATGCCCCTATGGGGCATTTGAAAAAACGGGGGACCCACAATCATCTACCGTATGGCAGCCCCGATGGGGCTGTTGTCGCTGACGCGACAGGTGTTCGTGCGAAAATATTTTGCAACCCCCGTAACTACGGTTGTTCGCACGAAACACTTGACAGCCCCATCGGGGCTGCCATACGGTAGAAAATACAATGTCCCGTTTTTTCAGTAGCCCCGTAGGGGCTATCCCGGGTTTTGTGCGTCGATCGTAAAAAATGGTTCACCCGTTTTTAAAATCGTATTGGGAAATAAATATAAATTCGCGGCCTTGATTTTATTTTTTGTTTCATTTTATTTTTTCAATTATGGCAAATACCTACACACAACTCACGATCCATTGTGTCTTTTCCGTGAAGGGCAGAGAAAATGTCCTGAGTAAACCAATCCGCGAAAAATTATTTCCTTACATGAGCGGCATCCTGAAGAACGATGGTGCATTCCCGCTCGCGGTGAATGGGTGGATCGATCACGTGCACGTGTTGTTCGAATGTCCACCGCATCTTTCTGTTTCCGATCTCATGGCGAGATTGAAATCTGCCAGTTCGAAATGGATCAATGACAATATACTGATCCCCGGAAAATTTCAATGGCAATCCGGTTATGGCGCATTCTCCTGCTCAAGAACGCATCGAACCCGGTCGATCAATTACATCGTTAACCAGGAGCAACACCACACGAAACGAGCTTTCAAAGAAGAATACCTGGAAATCCTGAGTAAAATGAAATTAAATTCCGGGAAGAATACCTTTTCGAATTCTACGAATGATCGCAGATTTTGTACACTTACAGATTCCTGCTCATGCGTTTATAAAAAAGCATGAATATCACCGAGAAGATCACCGATACGAACGCATCCAGTTTGGCGAGCATCGTGAAATCATCCACCAATACCAGCACGAGAATCTTGAAGAGTGTGACGTAAGTGAATAATTCCGCGCCCCATTTTTTCATGTGCCACACGCCAACCGTCGCCATGAAACGGAACGCGGTGAGAAAACCATAAACGATCGGGTACCATTTCGCGATACCACGGATGCCGGGATAGGAGATGAGGATGATCTGGAAAGCAGAGACGATGAATCCGACCACGCAGAACATCGAGATGATGATCGGACGTTTACGCGTCTTTTTCTTCTTCGTTTTTATTTTTAAAGCTGCCGTTGTCATTACGTGTTGCTTCTGATCGCTTCCACCGGATCGAGTTGTGCCGCGGAATAAGCCGGGATGAATCCAGAGATGATGCCGATAAGGATGGAGATCGTTATTCCCAATGAAATATTCGAGAACGAAAGGATGAATCCATAATCCAGTGTTTTGTTCGCGATCACGACAAGAATGTAATCG
>DATJEX010000293.1:0-2775 GCA_035496135.1 Bacteroidia bacterium | reverse complement strand
CCAACGACGAGCGTATCATCATCCTCGGTGATCGCGATCACCTGGTCTCCTTTTTCGAATTTTGTTTCCATTGGTGGATTGATGAGCAGTTCTCCGTTCCTGCGCATCATTCCCATCACCGCAGAATCTTCGAAGGCGCTGATCACTTCGCGGTATGTTTTTCCGGTGAGTGAATCTTCTTCTTTGAAATAGATCTCTGCTCCGTCAAAGTCCATGAGCTCGGTGTACACCACACTCAATCCCGATTGACGGCAGGTTTGCGCAGTGACACGCGCGATGATATCGCCCGAGAGCATGAGAGAAGCTTCATTTCCACCGACGAGTTCGCCGGCTTCCATATTTTTCTCATCCTGCAATTCCGCAACGATGTGGTACGGATCTTTTTTCCTGTTCGGGTTATTGGTAAGTGCGAGAATGGATTTGATGACGTACGTATCAGGATTATTCGCCTCTTCCGGGGAAAGAATGATCACAGATTTCGCTTCGTGCGGACTGGCCACTTCCAGGTCATCAAGGTCGAGCGGGCTTCCGGTGCGGCAAATGACTTTCGTGTTTTTGGTAGAAGGGAATTTCGAGCGGATCTCGTCTTCCATTTCTACTTTGTCTTTATCGGCGAGAATGACGATGCGTGGATTTCTCTGATTCTCATTCGCGATGAGTAACTCCGAAATGATCGTGAAGATCTTCGGTGACCATCCGAGAATGAGTGTGTGTTTTGTTTCAAGGACCTTTGATTTTCCTTTTCTCATCTCCTCGATCGTGCCTTCCAGTCCGGAAGTGATGGTACCGATGAGCGTACTGAGAATGAAAATTCCCCCGATGGTAACGAGTAACATCAATCCGCGTACACTCCAGCGTTGCAAAGAAGAAACGTCTGCATTATTTCCGTCGTTCGCGACATTACCGGAATCCATCGTACGCATAAGGCTTTGCCATGCAGCTTCGGCATAGGTGGTTTCCCTTGTTGGATTATTCGGATCGGCAAACCGATGAGTGAGCACGATGATGACCGCGGCCACGATAACGATCAAGGCGGAGATGATAGCGAGCCAGCCGATGATGGCGATAGGCCCCCTGGAAATAGTGTTCTCGAAAGAATAGCGCATTCTTTCGCGCATGGTAGGTTTTGACATGGGTAAAATTTAGGTGTTGAAGTTAATATTTTCGGAACTCACGGCTGTATAAAAAGCGAAGAGCAACGCTTAACCCCAAAAGCGCTGCTCTTCTTAAGTCGTTCTGCCGGGCGGCAGAACAGGACAAATGTAATTCTTCGTTCTGTTTATCCAAATTTTCCGGCCATTATTTTTTCCATAGTTCTGCCTATTTTCTACGGACTGTTGTTTTTCCACGATAATCGGCTCTTCACCGTCTTTGCGGAACTTCCTTCTTAAAAGCTGTTAAGAGTTGGCTAAAGCTTCCCGCCACAGTGAAAGGGAATGAATGTCGGCTCCGGTTATCGGTTATCTTTGAAAAAAAACACGTCATTCTCATTATGAAATTACTGGAAGGAAAAACGGCGCTCATCACCGGCGCATCCCGTGGTATCGGTCACGGACTGGCTACTGTATTTGCCAAAAACGGGGCGAATGTCGCATTCACCTACCTCTCATCTGTCGAAAAGGGCCAGGCGCTCGAAGCGGAACTCGCCACCCACGGAATAAAAGCAAAAGGCTATCGGTCCGATGCGGCTGATTTCAAAGCTGCGGAAGAACTGGTGAACGCAGTCGTTGCGGAATTCGGAACGATCGATGTACTCGTGAACAATGCCGGCATCACGCGCGATACGCTGCTCATGCGTATGAGCGAGCAACAATGGGATGAAGTGATGAACGCGAATCTGAAATCAGTTTTCAATTTGACGAAAGCGATACAACGGCCGATGCTCAAAGCGCGCAAAGGTTCGATCATCAATATGAGTTCGGTTGTTGGTGTGAAAGGAAATGCGGGCCAGGCGAATTATGCGGCTTCAAAAGCCGGGATCATCGGCTTCACCAAATCGGTCGCGCTCGAATTGGGTTCGAGAAATATCCGTTCCAACGCGATCGCTCCCGGATTCATCGAAACAGAAATGACAGCGGCACTCGATCCGAAAATGATCGAACAATGGAGAGAAGGAATTCCATTGAAGCGCGGAGGAACTCCCGAAGATGTAGCGAACGCCTGTCTCTTCCTCGCATCCGATCTTTCTTCTTACATCACCGGGCAGGTTCTCAGTGTTTGTGGTGGTATGCTTACCTGATAATATGTGAACGTGAATGTGAATGTGAACGGGATTCTTCCCGATACATTTCACTTTCACACTCACTTTCACCTTCACTAAAATGAAATTAGACATCGTAACAGAAGCTCCCGGTTGGTACACGATCCTTTGTGTGCTTGCGGGAATTTTCTATGCGCTGTTATTGTATTTCCGCGAGAAAAGACTGAACCAGGTAGGGAAGAGGCTGCGCATTTTCATGGCTTCACTGCGATTCATCGTGGTGTTCTGTCTAGCGTTCCTGCTGCTTTCTCCGCTGCTCAAAACAACGTTCCGTACCGTGGAGAAACCGGTGATCGTGATCGCGCAGGATGCTTCGGGTTCGCTGCTGATGGGAAAGGATTCGGCGTTCAACAAAAATGAATTTCCGGATAAACTCAAAACACTCATTGATAAACTCAGTGACAAATACACCGTACAGACGTACGCTTTCGGTGACCGTTTCCGTGAAGGAACGGATTTTGCATACGGAGATAAGCTCACGGATTTTTCCGACCTCTTCGATGAACTTGATACAC
>DATJEX010000292.1:0-15540 GCA_035496135.1 Bacteroidia bacterium | reverse complement strand
CTTTGAAATATTTTTCTGGATGAGCCCTTTGTAATTTCCGTCTTCCGGTAAATAGCCAGACCAGTGTTCGCTGATGACGAGCGGGCAATTCATTTCATTGAGCAAAGGCAGCACAGCAACAGCGGCCGGCCAGATCACGTGCACATGTACGATATCAGGCTTTTCATTCTTCTGAATTGCTTTTTCCACACCGAAGCGGATGTTTTTCCGGTACGCATCACGTTTCTGAAGTTTGCTGAGCAAAGGAAATTTCGAGCGTACTTTTCCGTAATAGATCACATATTCGGAAAGATTTCCGCGATGTGATTCCGCAACGTCCTGTTCACCTTCTGGTAGTGATGAAGTAGCACGTGCATACACAACGGAAATTTTATCGTGTGCTGCTGCTGCGATCGCGTGTTGCTGGATGAAATTTCCCAATGCCGGAGCTTCGCGATTGGGATACCACGAGCAGATGAAAAGAATGTGCCGGATATCACTCATTCAGGGCGGTGTGCATAGATGCCTGTCATGGCGTCGAAACCATTTTCAACGAGGCGGTTTTTAAACGGAGAAACAGGAAGTTTATTGTCGAGCCGGTAACGGAATCCGGATGAAGAGATCATCGTTAGAAATTCAGGTAATTGCTGTGGTTCTTTTTCCCGGCCATGCCATTCCACAAAAAGATTGCGGATGCGGTAAAGTTCATTTTTACAATGCTGGAAAATATTGAACTCTGCACCTTCCACATCCATGAGCAGGAGATCGATCGATTGGTGTTTTTTTAGTTCGGCGAGGAAGTCAACGGCCACCACATCTTTTCCGGCGTTGCCGGCCTTTCCTCCAAGACCACCGTCCGATTCAAATGGAATTTTTCCATTGAAGGTCCACACAGCCGCTTCATTCAATTCCACATTGGAGATTTTATTCCGCGCGATATTTTTTCTCAGCAAAGCCGCGTAATGCGCATCTGCTTCGTAAGCGATGATCCTCCCGGAAGGATATTTTTTACTGAGGAGAAATAATTCTATTCCGATGTTCGCACCGGCACAGATGATGACAGGCGAATTGTTCTTCAGATCGATATCGAACGCTCCACCAACAACTATTTCTTCGTACAGATGAAGGAAGGAAGACGCATTGTTCGTCTCGATGGAAAACCCGGAAATTTTCAGTGTAACAGGATCGCCACTTTTCGTACGCCTGCATTTTTTCTTCACGCGCAGGTATTCGCGGAAAGCCGGATCATTGAAATAACGAAGGACAGGTTTGAACGTCTCTTTGAACAATTGCATAATGCTCAGGAAAGTTTTCTTGTCCGTAAGAGAATGGAATTACCGATCACGATCACGTCCGAAAAAGCCATAGCGAGTGCCGCATATACCGGTGCGAGAAAACCCATTGCAGCGATCGGGATCGCGATGACGTTGTAGAATAATGCCCAGAACAGGTTCTGTTTGATCGTGCGGACACTTGCCCGTCCGATGAGAATGGTGTCAATTATTTTTTTCAATCCGTCTTTTCCGAGCAGCACCACCTGCGACGACTGCATGGCGATCTGTGAACCTTCGCCCGGGGAAATCCCGACATCCGCGAGTGCAAGGGCAGGAGCATCATTGATGCCGTCGCCGACCATCGCTGTTTTTCCTTCCGATTTGAATTTCTTTATCACTTCGGATTTCTGATCGGGCAATTGTTCGGCGTAGACAAGATCGATTCCCAGCGTTTTTCCGACTTCCTCACATTTATTTTTTCTGTCACCACTCAGCAAAACAGTTTTTATTCCTTTCGATCTGCAGAAACTGATCACTTCATGCATTCCTTCCCGGATCTCATCCTTCAGAAGAATGGACGCAACAGGTTCTCCATTCCGGAGTACATACATGTCCGCGTCTTTTTTTCCGCCATCGCCGAGAATGCGCCACGAGCCAACAGCCCATTTGGTTCCGCTTTCATCTTCCGCTTCCATGCCCACGCCTTTATTCTCCGAAATATTTTTCAGTTGAACAGCATTTGTCTTTTCTTTCGCGAGAAACTCAACGACAGATCGTGCGAGCGGATGGGACGAGGAAGATTCGAGCGAGAATAAGATGCGCCTGATCTCCGTTTCATTTGCATTGCCCGAAGTCTGAATTTCCAGCGATGCGAATTTTCCGGTCGTGAGTGTTCCGGTTTTATCGAAGACGATGGTTTGAATTCCTGCAAGTTGTTCAAGTGTTCTTCCGCCTTTCACGAGAATTCCATTACGCGCCGCTCTTCCCACACCAACCATTACCGCTGTCGGAGTTGCGAGTCCCATCGCGCATGGACAGGAGATCACGAGAACGGCAATGGCACGCATGATGGAATCGGTCAGTTCAGAATGCAGGAAATAATTCGAAACTATGTAAGTGAGGATCGAAATGAGAAGCACGATAGGAACAAAGATCGCGCTGATCCGATCGGCCAATTGCTGAACCGGCGGTTTGTCGCCTTGCGCCTGTTTGACAAGAAGAATGATGCGTGATAATGTGGATTGAGCTCCTACATTCAGCACTTTCATCCGCATGGGGCCGGAAAGAAGCAATGTTCCGCCGGTGAGTGGTGATCCGTTCACTTTATCGGCAGGTGCGCTTTCACCGGTGATCATCGATTCATCAGCGCTACCCGTTCCGGATATCACCACACCATCCGCCGGAATTTTTTCACCCGTATTCAATTGAACAATATCATTCGCTTTCAGATCCTCGGAAGGGATCTCTTCGATCTTTTCACCATTCGGAGAAAAGACAACGCGGTAAGCTGTTTCCGGTTGCAATGCGGTCAGTTCTGAAATGGCGGAAGTGGTTTTCTTCACCGACATGTGTTCGATCAGGTTTCCGAGGAGAACAAGTGTTATGATGGTCGCACTGGTTTCGAAGAACATATATTTGTGCACTTCGTGCATGTCTTTGTAAAGCATCATTCCGATGATACTGTACACGAACGCGGCGGTGGAACCAATGAAAATGAGCACATCCATATTCGGAATTCCGGAGCGGAGTGAGCCAAGCGCACTTTTACCGAAATGCCAGGCACCGACGAGAAAGACAGGGATGCAGAGTGAAAGTTGTACGATCGGACTTGCGATGAAGGAATGTTCTCCGCCGAACATGTGTCCGAGGAAAAGCGGGATCGTGAAGAGGAGACTGAAAAAGAATTTCTCTCTTGTGCCGAATCGTTTCCTCGGTTCTTCTTTGGAAACAACTTTGTAGCCCAGCGACTCGATATCGGCGACCACATCTTCCACCGAATGATCTTTGGCCAATTCGAGGGAGGCGTCACCGGTCGCGAAGTTCACATGTATGTCGGAGTGGCCGCTTTTGGATAATTTCCGCGTGATCCCCAGGGCGCAATTCGCACAATCCATGCCTTCGATCTTCAGGTCAATATGTGCAGTTTTTTCAGCCATTTTCTCTCTTGCAAAGTTACACATTTTGAAAGGGGGATAAGTTTTGCTGAAAAGGTGGAAATTGTATCTTTGCACTCCTGTTTCCGAAAGGAGCAGTCACGGTGACCATAGTTCATCCCGATAATTATCGGGAGGTTAGATCGCCAGATTATAATATACGGTGACCATAGTTCAGTTGGTTAGAACATCAGATTGTGGTTCTGAGGGTCGTGGGTTCGAGTCCCATTGGTCACCCAAACAAAAAGTCTTCAGCAATGGAGACTTTTTTTCATTGACAGAGATAATAGACAATTTGGGACGAGCCATGAAGTATGCGCAGGCTTAACTTCATGGCTATTTCATTGGCGGCCGTGAAGTCACAAAGTGTACTTCACGGGTCACCCAAACAAAAAGTCTTCAGCAATGGAGACTTTTTGTTTTTGAGTCTCCCTTCTTTTTCAGCTTTTTTATGCTGAACTTACGCGGGATGAAAGGGGCGCTGTTTTCCTGTCTTTTTATTTTCTGTTTGATGCTTGTGCATGCACAGGATGCGCCTCAACAGGGTGGATTCCGCCACATTACAGTGAAAGATGGTTTGCCCAGTTCCGAAGTGTACACCATCATCCAGGATAAGAAAGGTTACATCTGGATGTGTACCGATGCCGGAGTGTGCCGTTACAACGGAATTTCTTTCCAGTATTTCACCACGCACGAAGGTTTACCCGACAATACTGTTTTTACGATCAAGGAAGCGACAGATGGAAAGATCTGGGCACAGGGATTTTCAGGCGGATTATCCTACTTCAACGGAAGCAAATTCGTGCCATGTGCTGCCAATGATTCGCTGAAACTCGTTTACAATAACGGTCAGCGCAACGAATTCTGTGTGGCGCCGGACAACAAAGGGAATATCACGGTAGGCGGATTGTATACGGGTTCGTGTTATACCTTGATGGAGAGTGACAATTACACGCATCTTCATCCGTACTTCAGTCCTTTTCATGATACCACCCTCGAGCGGGATGTGTGGTCGGATGATCTCGGGAACGTCTATTCCTACGGACAATTTGTTGCAGGTTCGGGTAAAGGAAGATTCATGCATAACGGTCATGATGTGACGATCAATTTTCCGTCGGATAAAGGCTCGGCATCAGAAAACCGTAGTATTGTGACGCATGATAAAAAATTGCTTTTCTCCTATCTCGGCCGGTTGTATGTGATCGACGCTGCAGGAAAAGTCACCTTTCTCGATTTTGACAAGACGATCACGGCGCTCAATGAAGATGAACAGGGGAATATCTGGGTAGGATTTTTTTATGGCGGTGAGGAGATGATCCCGTTCGGTAATTTCAGCCTCGATCGGAAACACTTCTTCGGTGCAAAAACGGTCGGATGTGTTTTCAGGGATAATGACGGCGGTTATTGGTTCTGCACCATTGGCGAAGGCGTTTACTATCTGCCCGATATCAATGTGAATTATCTCACGATGTACAATGGATTGCCGGAGAATACGATCACAGCACTTGCGCCATTCCCGGGACAGAAGATCGTGATCGGTCTGCCTAATTCTACTGTCGCACTTTTCAACCCGGATGCTACAGGTGAATCGAGATTGAAAATGAAACAGATCGGTTTGCGCAAGGAATTGGCAAGCGATGCGATCATCACCGAAGGCCACACGATCTTTCTGAATACGGATGTGAATACATTGCTCGACTCCGATCTGAATGTCGTGCAGAGCATTCCATTTGCTGCGCATGAAAAAGGAATCGTGAAGAACGCGGCCGACGGAACATATTTCCTTTTCTGTCAATCGGGACTCGCCTGGCTCAAGCGTGATTTCACACTGGACAGTATCCAGATGACGAAATTGCGATTCACCACCGCTTTTTATTCTTCCAATGGAACATTGTGGCTGGGCGCACTGAATGGCTTATGGACATTCCGGAACGGATCGCCTTTTTATTATTCCGATTCTATTCCGCAGTTACAGGTGCGCATAGACGCGATCTGCGAAGACGGCATTCATAATATCTGGGTCGCCACAAGGGGAGATGGAGTGTTTGTCATTCACGGAAAAAAAATATTCCACTTGGTCGATTCCGACGGATTGGCGAGCAACACATGCAGGACCATGATCGAAGATGAACAGGGAGATATCTGGATCGGAACGAATCGTGGTATTTCATACGTGAGTTCCTTTGACAATGCCAGTGGTAAAGCGAACATCAGGAATTTCAATATCACGAATGGTTTACTGACCAATGAGGTCCGCACAATGGTCATGTCGGGCGATCTGCTGTGGATAGGAACGAATGAAGGTTTGTGCTGGCTGAAAGTTGCGAACCTGATGGGCATTCCTGTCGCTCCGCCCATCTATATTTCCGATGTTTCTTCTTCCGGTAAACATTTCTCTCCCGAAGAAACACCAGAATTCAAGGCAGGTGACGCCGCCATCCGCGTTTACCTCGAAGGATTATATTATCGCGATCCGGATGGAATTCGTTTCAAGTACCGCCTGCTTGGTTCAGATACAAACTGGATCGTAACGGAGAATCACGAGTTGGCATTCTCGGGACTTTCTCCCGGAAGCTATACGCTCGAAGTGTACGCGGTGACGAGCAATGGTGTTTCCAGCAAAAGCCCGGCACATTTCAATTTCATTATTTATCCGCCTTTCTGGTTCACATGGTGGTTCATTACCATTGGTGGAATTACCCTGGCGTATCTCGGTTTCATGACGGCTGTGTGGCGTGCCCGCAGGATCCGGCGGAAGAAACTTGAAAAAGCGGGTATCGAAAAGAGGATGGCCGAATTGCGTTTATCGGCGTTGCGCGCGCAGATGAATCCGCATTTTATTTTCAACGCGATCAATTCCATTCAGCATTTCGTTTTGCAGAACGACAGCGATAAAGCGTATTCCTATCTTTCCAAATTCTCCAAACTCATCCGCCTCGTACTCGATCAGTCACGTGCCGACCTTGTTCCGGTAGAACAGGAACTCGACATTCTGAAACTTTATGTGGAGCTTGAAAAACTCCGTTTTGACCGGCCCTTCCGTTTTGAGCTGAATGTGGATCCATGGATCGAGGAGAATAATGTGAAGATCCCGGGAATGCTCATTCAGCCTTTCGTTGAGAATTCCATCTGGCATGGCTTGTTGCCGAAGCAGAGTGGTGAAGCGCTTGTTTCCGTACAAATGAAACGCAAAGGCGACAAGATCGAGATCGTGATCGAGGATAATGGTGTTGGCCGGAGTAAAAAATTAATGAGTGAAAAGGAAGCGCGCATCAATTCCGGGTTGGAGTCGCGAAAATCGCACGGCATGGAGATCACGGAAGAACGGATCAGGCTCAACCAGGTAGAACCTTCAGCCAAACAAGTGATCATCATCACCGATCTGCTGAATGAAAAAAATGAACCTTGTGGAACCAGGGTGGTCCTTCAGCTTACCATCGAAAATTCCGACGAAGACGGATTAATTGAAGACTAAATTGTATTTTTAACACCCGAATATGATCAGAGCGATACTTGTAGATGATGAACCGAAGAGCCGTGAAGTGCTGAAAACACTACTTGGACGATTCTGCCCGCAGGTGGAAGTGCTCGGAATGGCGGCCAACGTGGAAGAAGGAAAACAGCTCATCAAAACCATCGATCCGCAGATCATTTTTCTTGACGTGGAAATGCCGGGAGGAAATGGATTCAAATTACTCGATGATCTGGAGCAGCGTTCCAGCGAAGTAATTTTCGTCACTTCTTACGGACATTACGCCATTCCTGCATTGCGTTACAGCGCGATCGATTATTTATTGAAACCGGTGGAGGTGGATGAACTTGTGAACGCGGTTAATCGTGCCGAAGAAAAGATCAATTCCGGTAATAGCGGAAGAGAAACATATAAACTTCTCAATGCAAATCTGCAGCAACCTCCGTCATTGCAGAAACTCGCCATTCATGGCGTGAACGAGATCAAGTTCGCCCCGCTGAAAGATATCATCCGCATGCAGGGCGACAACAATTACACGTTCATCTTCACTTCCAACGGCGAAAAATTTCATTCCTCACGCACACTCAAGGATTACGAGGACATGCTGGCTTCACAACGCAACTTCATCCGCATTCACAAAGCGCATCTCGTGAATGCCGAACATGTGTACAGCTTCATCAAAACAGAAGGTGGTTACGTAGTAATGTCCGACGGTTCACGCGTGGAAGTTTCCAGGAGAAAGAAACAGGAATTGATGGAGCGATTGGGGATCCATTAATACTTTGCACTTACAGCATAGTTCCGCAAGCCCTGTAAGGTCCAAAATAGATAATTCAGTCATGAATAATGTCCTGCCCCAGCGCTGCGGATGAATTTCTGTGCGATGATACGCGTGCGCAGTCGCCTTAAATGTTTCAGAAGGGAGGGAATGCGGGAACGACATGCTTGCATGTCGGGCGAAACATTTACCAGCGACGGCTAAGAGAAATTCATCCCCGGGCAGGATGTGCGACAAGCGCCTTGGGCAGGACGCGGCTTTTTTGGTTCTTTTTTGCAAGACAAAAAAGAACAAGAAATTATTTTGATTTTTTCAGCTGGCTCTCCAGCCCTTGCACGAGCAACTCCTTCTTCGCTATTTCCATTCGCAACCGTTCCACTTCCTGGCGCAGATTTTCATTTTCCGTCCTCAACTGAATTTCTTCCGGCGCCCAGATATTCACATTGTAATAAGGTTGTTCGCCCGACTCCGGATGATGATCAGGATCACGGAAGAAACTGTAGAGCGGAATGCGGAGTTCTTTCGAGATCAGTTCCAGTGTGCGGATCTCGATGGTATTCTCGGCCAATGCCCGATCGAGAGCCGCTTCCGAAACACCAATGTAATCCACGAGTTGTTTGTACGTGAGATTTTTCGCACTCAGTACAGCAACAATACGTTCCTTGAGATCGGGGATCGTGTGAAGTTCTTCTGGAGTCTCTTTTTCCATAAGGAAAACTAGTGAGGAGCGGGAACCTGTGCAGGTTGTGTGGCGTCAGTCGCCGGGAGTTCTGATTTGAATGTTTTCAAAAAGTCGTCGTACGATTCCGTTTTGTCCTTGTCCTCGCCGTAGTAATGAATGTACGGTTCGAATTGCTGCGCGGTCTGGTAACCCTGCATGATCGTGAAGTTCAGACGGTCTTTGCTGATGAAAGCGAAAGAAGGATAGGAGAGTCGTCCCTGCAGAACCGTTATGGCGAAATCATTTGCACTTCTGGAATTCGGCGCACCGCGGTTCCAGAATTTCTGCCCGTTGAACACAACAGTGTCGGTGGTCTCCGCATCAAAATGCACGCAGTAGAAATGATCATTCATGAATTTGGCGATGACCGGATTCTTGAATGTTGTCGCGTCCATGGTTTTGCACCATCCGCACCAGCTTGTAGAAATATCCATGAAGATCCTTTTCGGATTCGCATCGCCGAGTTTCTGCGCTTCGGCCAATGTCACCCATTTGATCTCCGCGGTATCGTCGACGAACATTTTCGCGGTGACATAATTTCCCGCTTTGAACGCGAGCGTAAGCCCTGCCAGGATCGAGATTCCGTAAATAAGAACTTTCTTCATTGCCGTGATTTTGACTTGTCTAACGAAGTTACGAAAATCGAGCCAAAATGGGGGAAAGCAACAAAAAACAAATCCCGGAATCCAGTTAAAAAATGTTTGGATTCCGGGATCTGAAATTTGTTAATGAGATCTTTTATCTCACGCCATTCATCATTTTGACCAGCAAACTGCTGATGGCGAAAAGTATCAGTGAGGCAATGCCCGCCATGAACACGAAGATCATGAAGAAAGAGAAGAGATCATTGATCTGGAATCCCGCGAAGTTTTTCTCTTTGGTGATACTTCCCTGGAGAACCTGCACAACGATCTTATCACGCATTTCTTTTCCTTTGATCCCGTTGTAAGTAGAATCAGGGTTGATCCCGCTATAGTCCATCACTTCCATACTGTATACTTTCTGCCCTT
The DNA here is from genome assembly GCA_035496135.1 of Bacteroidia bacterium. GTDB lineage: Bacteria > Bacteroidota > Bacteroidia > Palsa-965 > Palsa-965. The sequence continues at coordinate 6,153 of DATJEX010000292.1, read as the reverse complement.
TGTAATCGTCCGTTTTCGTGTCTTTTTTCACGAGCTCAAATCCGGAAGTTGCTTTGATGTTGTCAACTACAGCTGTTGGTACAAGCGGTTCAGGATAAAGTCCGCTCAGCGTTCCCGCGAATTTATTCGCTGTAGCATTCGCCAGGAACCAAACACCCATGAGAAGAGAAGCAAGACGGACAGGCGCTAATTTATTCACCATCGAAAGTCCGATAGGGGAAAGACAGAGTTCGCCGAACGTGTGAATCGTGTAAAGTGCAACGAGCCACATCATGGAAACTTTCATTCCCGGTGCGAGTCCTTTTACGCCGAATGCGATCACGACATATCCAACAGCAAGAAGGAAAAGTCCCATAGCCTGTTTGAATGGCGACGCTGGTTCCATGTTGCGCTGACCAAGTTTGGTCCACAGCAATGCGAAGAGAGGCGCAAAGATCACGATCGCAACCGCGTTGATACTTTGAAAGTATGAAGCAGGGATGATCATCCCGAAGAATGAACGGTCTGTCTGTTCTTCCGCGAAATAGGTAAGGGAAGCACCAGCTTGCTCGAATGCACTCCAGAAAAAGATCACGAAGAAACAAGCGATGTAAATGACCCAGATCCTTTGCTTTTCAACTTTGGTAAGCGAAGGGTCGCTGATGATGAGTCCGGGGATCGCAATGGCCATAGAGAAAATGAGACTTCCGATGAGATCGAAATCCATTCCCATGGTGTGATGTGTATAAGCCATCGGGGCTGCTTTGAATCCTGCGAATACCGTTCCCAGATCGAAAAATCCGAATTCGAAGATCCAGAAGAGCACAACAGCAACAATTCCCCAGATGACGAATAATTTCTTCGGGAATTCTTTCTTCACTTCATTCTCAATATTATTATCAGCGCTGCGATGACTGTTCGCTTTCACACCGATCTGTTCACCTTCCGGGGTAACAATGTATTTATTCTTAAGCCAGATGAACAGGATCACCGAAAGGATCATTCCGAAACATGCCGCAAGGAATCCCCAGCGGAAGAATTCCGGAAGACTGTTTCCTGCAGCATCATAACGTTCACCAAGATATCCGCAAAGCAACGGAGCGATGAAAGCACCGAGGTTAATACCCATGTAGAAAATGGTGAAAGCCGCATCGATGCGTTTGTCTCCTTTTGGATAAAGTTGTCCAACCATCGTAGAGATGTTCGGCTTGAAGAATCCGTTACCGAAAATGAGGAACGTGAGTCCGACGAGCATGATGATCGTAGCAAAACTCACATTCGTGTAAAATGTTCCCGCGAGAAACATGAAGAACTGCCCGATGGCCATCATCACTCCACCGATAATGATGGATTTTCTATTGCCCCAATACCTGTCCGCCATGTAACCACCGATGAGTGGAGTGAGGTATACCAGTCCGGTATAACTTCCATAGATCTGTGAACTGACGGATTTGTCGAATAAAAGTGCCTTTCCCATGAAAAGAATGAAAAGCGCACGCATCCCGTAATAACTGAATCGTTCCCACATTTCGGTCACAAACAGTACATAGAGCCCTTTTGGATGTCCTTTAGGAGTGTCTGACATATTTTATAGGTGTGTTTTGCAGGTTGCGAAGATAGTAATCGTATGGGGAATATTTATCTGGGGGGAACGAATTGCGAATATCCCGCCATGGCGGGTGCGAATATGCGTAGTGCTGACATCGAATTTGCGGAATATCCTTTCGTAAATTGGCCATCTGCACTTCGCATTTCCGCACGAACGCTTTTGCGGTCGAATTCGCACTTCGTTCCCAATTATAAATTTTCTTTGATAAAGTTTGTCATCTTCGTGTACAGGTGCATGCGCGTATTTCCGCCGCTGATGCCGTGATTCCTGTCGGGGTACATGTAAAAATCATATTGCTTGTTCGCGTCAATGAGCGCATCTGTGAGTGCGACGGAATTCTGGAAATGCACATTGTCATCACCCGTTCCATGACAGAGCAATAATTTTCCTTTGATGCCGGCCACATTATTCACTGGCGAAAAATCATCGTAACCGTGCGCATTATCCTGCGGCAATCCCATGTAACGCTCGGTGTAAATGGAATCGTAGAATCTCCAGCTGGTGACAGGAGCCACAGCGATCGCAATCTTGAAATAATCGGCGCCGACTCCGAGACAAAGTGAGGACATGTATCCGCCATAACTCCAGCCCCAGATGCCGACACGTTTTCCGTCGATGTAATCCAGTCCGCCGAGATATTTTGACGCATCGATCTGGTCGGCACTTTCCAGTTTTCCCATTTGACCGTACGTGCATTTTTTGAAATCACGTCCGCGGTATTCTGTTCCGCGATTGTCGACGCACGCAATGATGTATCCCTGCTGGGCCAGCATCTGGTGCCAGGAAAAATCACGGCCTGACCATGCATCGTTCACCATGTTATTCCCGGGTCCACCGTAGACGACCATCAGCACCGGGTATTTTTTTCCGGCATCCATTTTCGCGGGCTTGATCATCCAGCCGTTCAGTGAAACACCATCGCGATCCTTGAAATTGAAGAATTCTTTTTTCGAAAATCCATACGTCAGGGTTTTCTGCAGCAACTCGTGATTATCGACAAGCACTTTTATTTCTTTTCCGTCGGCTGAATTCAGCGTGGAGTAATACGGAACATTCGCCGATGACCAGGTGTTCATGTAATATTTCATTCCCGAACTGAACTCCGCGTCATTCGTTCCCGCTTTTGTAGAGAGTTTTTTCTTTCCTGTTCCGTCGAGTTTGATGGAGTACACATCGCGCTGCGTGGCATTGCCTTCGTCAGATTGATAATACAACAACTTCGCGACCGGATCATAACCGTAAACGGACGTGATATCCCATTCTCCTTTGGTCACCTGTTTAATGATCTTTCCGTCGATGCCCACGTTGTACTCGTGCACCCATCCGTCCATGTCGCTCGTCCACAGGAAAGATTTTCCATCGGGCAAAAAGATCGGATCGTACACTTCGAGATAAGTATTGCTCTTTTCTGAAAAGATCACTTTCGAACTTCCGGCCGAAGCATCAGCAAAAAGCAATTCGTTGAAATTCTGCAGGCGATTCATGCGCAAAAAACCGAGCGTCTTCGCGTCGATCCACATCACGCGCGGAATGTATTGATTGGTTTCACTGCCCACATCCACTTTGATGGTTTGTTTGGAATCAACATCGTAAATATGCACGCTCACGATGGAGTTGTCTTCACCTGCCTTCGGATATTTGTAAGAGTAGGGTTCGGGATACAGACCGGTGTTGTACATCGTCATCTGGAATTCTTTCACACGGCTTTCATCCATTTTATAAAAAGCGAGCTTCTTGCTGTCGGGCGACCAGAACATTCCATTGGTGAAACTGAATTCTTCCTCGTACACCCAGTCCGGCGCGCCATTGATGATCTTGTTCCATTCTCCGTCTGTTGTCACCTGCGTTTCTTTTTGCGAAGCGATATCCACGAGAAAAATATTATTGTCGCGCATGAAAACGACTTTCTTACTATCAGGAGAGAATGTAGCGAGGCGCTGTTTGCCTCCATTCGAAAGCGGGAACATTTTCTTTGTCTGCAGATCGTACACGTAATTCATCACCTTCGTGGAGTAGCGATAGATCTGTTCCGATTCCGTCACGATAAGTGCTTTTTTTTCATCGGGACTCAGGATGATATTCTGGGCGTTCACCGGGGCGCTCATTCCGTCCGGGATCAGGTCTTTCAGGTAAAGAAGAACAGCGGTTTGATTCCCTGTTTTGAAATCATATTCCACCAGGGCCTTCTCGTGATTGTCGCCGGCAGCGGCGTAATCCATGTAATGCGTTCCGTCTGCCATGGACGAAAATCCGCCGGCATAATCGGCACCGAACGTATTGTTTTTCCAGATATCATCCAGCGTGATCTGGGTCTGCGCATGAAGTACGGCAAAAGGGAAGACGAGTAGAAGGAGGAGTGTTTTTGTTTTCATAAGTAGTGAAGTAAACCGTTAAATTTGGTTGAAAATACACAAAACCTTTTCACCTTTTTCCGTTGCGTTTGTCAATGGCTAACCAGGTGGCTCAACGGTATCATTTCAGGATGAAATACAACACCATCACATCGGGAATCATAGGAGAACTGAGGGAGATCTGCGGGAAGGAATTCGTGCTCCTGGATGATGCTTCATTACTGAAATACGGTCAGGACGAAACAGAAGATCTTGTGTACAAACCGTCTGTTGTTGTTCGTCCCCGAACGGCAGAAGAAATTTCGCTGATCCTGAAAATTGCCAATGAACATCTCATTCCGGTCACTCCGCGCGGCGCAGGTACGGGATTGAGCGGAGGCGCACTCGCGATACACGGAGGAATTTGTTTGTCGATGGAACGTTTCAATCGTATCCTGGAAATTGACGAAAAAAATCTGCAGGCGACGGTCGAGCCGGGTGTGATCAATGAAGAATTTCAGAATGCCGTAAAAGAGAAAGGGCTTTTCTATCCGCCCGATCCGGCATCAAAGGGAAGCTGTTTTCTCGGAGGAAATCTCGCGCACAGTTCGGGCGGACCGAAAGCGGTGAAATACGGAACGACGCGGGATTATGTTTTGAATATGGAAGTCGTGTTGCCAACAGGAGAGATCGTGTGGACGGGCGCGAATGTGCTGAAATATTCCACGGGGTATAATTTCACACACCTGATGATCGGGAGCGAAGGAACGCTGGGAGTGATCACGAAAATTGTTTTCCGTTTGATCCCGTATCCACAGAATAATTTGCTGTTACTTGTTCCGTTCACTTCTGCCGAAAAGGCGTGCGAAGCCGTGAGTGCTGTTTTCAGGGCGGGCATCACTCCTTCCGGAATGGAATTCATGGAACGCGACGCGATCGACTGGGTGAGAAAATTTGAAAAGGATATTTCGGTTAATGTTCCGGATGAAGTACAAGCGCATTTGCTGATCGAAGTGGACGGAAACGACATGGATGCGTTATACGTGGATGCGGAAAAAATTTCGGAAGTGATGCAGCAATTCGACTGCGGGGAAATTCTGTTTGCCGATACCGCTGCGCAGAAAGAAATGTTGTGGAAGATGAGAAGGAAAGTTGCTGAAGCAGTGAAGTCGAATTCCGTTTACAAGGAAGAAGATACGGTTGTTCCGCGCGCATCATTGCCGCAATTACTTGCGGGGGTGAAATCTATCGGTAAGAAATACGGATTCAAATCTGTTTGCTACGGTCATGCCGGCGACGGAAATCTTCACGTGAACATCATCAAGGGCGATCTGCCCGATGAAAAATGGAAGAATGAATTACCGAAAGGCATCATCGAAATTTTTGAATTGTGCGTGAAACTCGGAGGAACCATCTCTGGCGAGCATGGAATTGGATTGGTGCAACAACCTTACATGCCGATCGCGGTGAACAGGAAGAATTTAGAATTGATGAAAGGAATAAAGAAGTTGTTCGATCCGAATGAGATTTTGAATCCGGGGAAGATCTTTAATTCTTAGTTTATTTTTTCTTTATCCAGTACTTTTTCGGATTCAGAGATGTATGAATAATGCCATGAACTCTGATGATTTTCCTCTTTTCAAGAACTGTGTAATAGATCATAAACGGGAATCTTCCGAGTGGTAAGCAACGAATTGAACCGTAACGTACCTGAAAGAAAGGATTTTGCGTCAACAAATCCATTTGACGATCAACTGTTCTTCGTAATAATCAATCCCGTGCTGAATATCTTCAATAGCACGCTTATCAATTTGAATCCGGAACTTCATTTGCCGGACTTAAGGTGTTTCCTTGCGGTTTTCCAATCCACGTAATCACTTTCTTCCGCGGTCTTGATTCTGTCGAGAATTATCTTTTTAGCTTCTGAAGAGATATTCAATTTTGTTTCAGAGGCTGTAAGTCCCATTGATTCCAACAGTTCAAGAAAAAAATCGATCTTCTTATCCGGAATATTGATGGTGAGTTGCTTCATAACAATTTCAAATTTACGAAAATACAGACGCTATGTCAATATGTTCGATCCGAATGAGATTTTGAATCCAGGGAAGATCTTTAATGGGTGAAAGAAAGACTTTTGCTGTCAATTCTTTTTCCCAATTCTATGAATAGTTTAATCAACCCGATCCAACGCTCGGCGTGCCCTTGAGTTGTCAATAATCCTCTCTCTTCATACCA
>DATJEX010000291.1:0-11191 GCA_035496135.1 Bacteroidia bacterium | reverse complement strand
TATTCATTGTTAATTATTAATTATGAATTCGGTTCTCTTTCATGATCTTCATCTCATCGACTACAAGCAGTGCTGGGATCTGCAGGAGAAAATGCTGGAAGAGATCTCCGCGGTGAAAGTGGCGAATCGCGAATTGCCCGACGGGGAAAAAGTTCCAACACAAAGTCATCTCATCTTCTGCGAGCATCCGCATGTTTTCACATTGGGAAAAACGGGCGATGAACAGAATCTGCTTGCGGATGCGCAACAGTTGAAAGAGATCAACGCCACATTCTACAAGATCAATCGCGGCGGCGATATCACGTATCATGGCCCGGGGCAGCTCGTCGGTTATCCGATCCTCGATCTCGATAATTTCTTCACCGACATTCACCGCTATCTGCGCACACTCGAGGAAGTGATCATCAAGACCATTGGTGAATTCGGATTGAAAGGAGATCGCTATGAAGGTTACACGGGCGTATGGCTCGATCCGCACGATCCTGTGCGTGCACGCAAGATCTGCGCGATGGGCGTGCGTACGAGCAGGTGGATCACGATGCACGGCTGGGCACTGAACGTGAATCCCGATCTGAGTTATTTCAACCGCATCGTTCCCTGCGGAATTTCAGATAAGGCCGTTACGTCAATGGAAAAAGAACTCGGAAAGAAAGTGGATATGGAAGAAGTGAAGAAAGTGCTGAAGAAATATTTTGAGATGGAGTTTGAGTGTGTACTGAAATGAACCTCTTCTGAAACTTCCCCATTTGCAATTCGTATATTAGTGTAGATTCGCTATTCGTTCCCTCTCCTATGAAAAAATTCCTCAAGCGCACCGGATATTTCCTCCTCTTTCTTTTCATCGCCGCCAACCTATTCATCGTCATCACGGGAAAATTCTACCTCTACAAGGGCGTGTGGTATACCTACCTGCACGGGCGCAAAGGCCCTTCGGCAACCGAATACCAGATCTTCTCCAATCGTGAAGTGAAGAACGGAACGCCGCAACCATGGCCGCTGGCGAAAGATTACAACAAGAAAGATATTCCGGACACCATTCTCAAAAAGATGGAAGATATTGAGACGGGTTCTTTTCTCATTATCCAGCACGACAGTATCCGCTGCGAAAAATACTGGGGCGAATTCACCGATCATTCCTACACGAATTCTTTTTCGATGGCGAAAACCGTGATCAGCATTCTCGTGGGTTGTGCCATCCAGGACGGAAAAATAAAATCGCTCGACGAACCTGTTTCCGATTTCATTCCTGAATTCGCAAAAGATGATCGCAAAAAACTTACGATCAAGAACCTGCTGCAGATGAGCTCGGGAATAAATTTCGATGAGAATTATGTGAATCCACTCGCCTATCCCGCTGCTGCTTATTACGGGAGCGATCTTCGAGGACTTACACTCGGCTACACGGAACTCAATGCGACTCCCGGCGAAAAATTTCTTTATCTCAGCGGCAATACACAGTTACTCGGATTTGTGCTGAAAGCGGCGACCGGAAAAACTATCGCCGATTATGCTTCCGAAAAATTATGGATCCCGATGGGATGTGACCACAATGCTTTCTGGTCGCTCGACAAAGAAGGAGGAGATGAAAAAGCATTTTGCTGTTTGAATTCCAACGCACGCGATTTCGCCCGCATCGGAAAATTATACCTCGACAGCGGAAGATGGAACGGAACACAGATCGTTCCCGAATGGTACGCGTTGCAATCCGTTCAGCCGACCGGGACAAAAGAACTCAATGGCGATCCTGCACTGGATTATGGTTTGATGTGGTGGCTGCTTCCCGAATACAAAGGCCATCACATTTTCTACGCGCGCGGAATTCTCGGGCAATACGTCATCTGCATTCCGGACATGGACATGATCATCGTTCGCCTCGGACAGAAACGTTTGCCCGGCGACAGTAACGATCTTCCGAAGGACACGCATTACTATTTAGATGCTGCGTTACAGATGTACCAATGAAGGGGACGAATTTCGAATCTTCGCTAATGTTCGAATTCCTTCAACAGCCAATGAAAATTTTGACACAACGATTAGTATATTCGTGTAGATTCGAAATTCGTTCCCTTTATGAAAAAGGATATTGAACAGCCAGAAGTGGAAGACCTGGTGATCGCTGTGGTTCTGGAAGAGGAAAAAGGTGAGAATGTGTGGAATGTATTTCTCATCAATCTTCACATCGTTCCCATCAAGAACGTGATCGTCACTTCGAAAGGTTATGGAGAATTGAATGGCGAAATGAAACGAACCTCAACGCTGCGTCATTTTTTTGAAGAGATTCCCGAACTCGAATTCACGCGCGTCGAGCCCATCATGGAAAATACGTTCGGGCTGACGAATGAATACTGGGTGAGTTTTTACATTGACGGAAAGATCTACGACAAGCAGTATATTTTTCTGCCGGAAACCATCAATGAAAAGAATTTCACAAAAATTCCATTGCTGAATGTAGAGGGAGTAATGTTGAGGTGAATTTGTATCTTAGATAATATTTCAGGAACCATGAAAACAGCTGCACTTAAAAAAGAATTGCACAGATCCATTGATGCAATGCCCGATGAAGCTTTCCTTGAAGCCGTTTACGCTATGTTCCGGTCTTATGCTTCGGGCTATGAAAGCGGTTATGACCTGAGTCAGAAGGAAAAGGCTGAGCTTGATAAGGAAAGAAAACAGTTCAAAGCGGGGAAAGGAAAAAATTACTCGGTTACAGAAGTGCGCAAGAAACTGCTTTCCCGTTTGAAGAAATGAAAAAAGAGGTTGTTGTCCGGGAACTCGCGTTGAAAAACCTGGAAGGAGCCTGCGCCTGGTATGAGGTTCAACAAACTGGGCTCGGTTCAGCTTTTATCAGCGAGTGGGAATCGGCAGTCGATTTTATTTCACGTCATCCGGATTTCGTCAGGAAGCGATATAAAGAATTCAGAGTTGTAGGCATCAGGCGTTTTCCTTATGTGATCGTTTTTGTAAATGAAAAAGAGCTTATTGTAATTTATAACGTGATCTATTCCGGAAGAAAGGCGAGTAAGAGATATAAAACCCAATGAAGGTTGCCCTGATTATTTGCTCTTTATTTCTTTTTGCCTCTTGCCAGAAAGCTAGCCGGGCTTCGGGTGATAATAAAAATTCATTCGCCGATTCAGCTGATTACATTTTCATGTATTTCAATCACTCTGATTGTATATCTCTTAAGAAAAACTGTGATTCCGTTTTTATTTCAACGCAAGTTGCTGATAGCACAAGTAAATCCGGATATGCTTATTATCATTATAAACAAATCCGGGTAATAGGATCTCGAGTTATTCGTGACTCTCTCTTTTTCTTCGCTGATAAATTGATCCGGAATCCTTCGCGGTCAGAGAAAACAGGTGCATCAGATTATACCGGCAATTACCTTTCCATTGTTATGATCAATGGTGCCACGAAGGCTTCAATTGAATTTGAGAATGTTGATGATTGGACTTTAGCTACAAAAGGGACTGAGGAATTATTCGATTTCCTCCATCGCAATCAGATCAAATGATCTATTTCTCTCCCCTGATCTTCTTCTCAATATTCGTCGTGGAATATCCCTGCACAATTTCGATCAGCTTCACTTCTCCGCCTTTCGCCAGCACAATATCATGCCCGGCGATCTGCTCCACTTTGTAATCGGCGCCTTTCACCAAGACATCGGGCTGAATGTATTTGATCAGTTCGTAAGGCGTTTCTTCTTCGAACAGAATCACCGCGTCTACAAATTGCAAAGAAGCAATGATCATGCTCCTCGATCTTTCATCCTGCAATGGGCGTGAATTTCCTTTGTTCAGCATTTTCACACTCGCATCGCTATTCACGCCCACAATGAAAAAATCGCCGCAATCGGAAGCTTTCGCGAGATAATCGATGTGGCCGAGATGGAGAAGATCAAAAACACCATTGGTGAAAACGATCTTCTTCCCGAAAAAATGAAGTTGGCCGAGTTTTCCGCGGATGGACTCCTTCGTGAAGATCTTTGCATTGACAATCTCAAGTGAATTCATTTTGTCGTTCGGTTTAATGTGTTTTTCAAAACTGCAGAAATTCCAAAGAACAGGATCACCGTTCCCACCTGCGCGCCCCAGCTCAGCCACGCGAATGGCGCCGCATCAGGAGTTGTGGACGGAACGATCCGGATAAGGATAGCGGTGACGATGATCTGGTATGCTCCTATTCCACCGGGAGTGAAAATGACACCGAATGTTCCGAAGAGCAGAAGAATGAGTGCGGAATTGATCGTCAACCCGTGCGTCGAAGGAAAACAGAAAAAGCAAACGTAAAGTGATCCGAGATACCCGCTCCAGATGAAAAGCGAATGAAAAATGAATGCGCCGGGTGATGGAAGTTTTTTTATCGCTAGCAATCCGTTCTTGAAGCCGGTGAAAAATCCGCCGACTTTTTTCCCGATGATGTTCCTGATCTTTTTCCGGAAAATGAACAGGACTGACACGAACAGGATAATTCCCACAATAAGCACACTCATCAGTTTGGTATTCTGAAAAAGATGTTCTTTCCATTTCATCGCCGGATCCCAGATGTACTCGATCCACATCGAACTGAGTTGCGCGAATTCAAAAACAAGAACGAGCAGAAATACCAGGCCCAGACAAAGCGTATCGACGATCCGTTCGAGTACCACGGTACCAAATGATTCAGCAAATGGAACATCGTCCGTTCCTTTCAACGCGCCACAGCGGATGAATTCACCGGATCGCGGAATGCCATAGTTCGCCATGTAGCCAAGCATCACCGCATAAAATCTGCTTCCCAATCCAACTTTGTATTCGAGCGGACTCAGCGTTTGTCTCCAGCGTATGGCGCGACTCAGATGCGCGAGTGCACCAATAACGACTGCAATAGCGAACCAATCGTAATTGGCGGTTTTGAGCGCAGTGAAAAATTGTGCTTTCTCTTCCGGTTTGAAACGGCTGAATTGCCAATACATCAAGCTAACGCCCAGTCCGAAGAAGACAATGAACTGCAGCAGTTGCTTGACACCCGACTTCAAGATTCAGGATTTGAGTTTGTTATTGTTGTTGTAATCGGGGAAGATGACGGTCGGCTTGAATTTTTTCGCCGCTTCGAATTCCATGTGCGCGTACGAAAGAATGATCGTGTCGTCACCGGGATTGAATTTCAAAGCAGCGGGGCCGTTGAGACAGATGACGCCGCTTCCTCTTTTTCCCTTGATCACATACGTAACGATGCGTTCACCGTTGCGGTAATTCAGCACGTGCACCTGTTCATTCTCGATGAGATTCGCCGCGTCCATCAGATCTTCGTCAATGGTCACGCTGCCGATATAATTCAGATCGGCCTCCGTGACACGCACGCGGTGGATCTTCGATTTCATCACTTCTATTGTCATAACGGGGCAAAGTTACGCAAATGAAAAGAAGTACTAAGCGCTCAGGCGTCGCGCCCGTTGAGCATGTTTTTGATAAAAACGGAAACGTTATTCACCTGCATTTTTGTAATGAGCACAAGTACGGCGTACAGAACCGGAAATGCGGGAAGAGCCTGTAGATTTTCGGTCCGTTTCATGGGCTCATCAAACATTTCGATCGTGAATCCGATCAATACGCAACCGGCAAGGATGAGAATCGCATTGCGATAACCGCTTTTCCATCTCGCGTGCAGCACCAATTCATTTCCATTGCAGACCAGCGCATATTTTATGGTTCCTTTCCAGAGCGAAGTCAGGGCGGTTTTGAAAAAGAAAGTGTTTCCCTGGAATCCGCCAATGAGTCCGAGTCCATGCAATGGCCCTCCTCTTCCGGTGTTGGAGATGAACCAATTCAACCTGTTCTCAACTTCCTGTGGAGGCAACTCAGTGATGAATTTCTTCTTTGTTGATGGAATGAGGTAGTGAATAAAAGACATGATGCCGGGATTGGTCAATACAAAGAAAGAAGATTTGATAACATCGGTCCTCCATTTCTATTCAGGCGAAATTCCGCGCAACGGTAAAAGTACCCGAACAGGTTCGGCACTTTTACCAATGAAAAAATCCGCCCTTGAGGGAGCGGATCTTTGTTGATGTTGCCCGAGCTGGATTAAAGATCCAAAAGCTCACGAGGGGCTTAACATCTACAAAGACCCGCCGGCACTTCGTGCCCGGATTTTTTCATTGGTAAAAGCATTCGAACAAGTTCGGCACTTTTACCAATGAAAAAATCCGCCCTTGAGGGAGCGGATCTTTGTTGATGTTGCCCGAGCTGGATTCGAACCAACACAGTCAGAACCAAAATCTGAAGTCCTGCCATTAGACGATCGGGCAATCTCGGAAGGGGGTTCCTTCCGGCGGGGGACAAAAGTAGAAACATTCTTCTTTTTTCACAATATTTTAGTCGTCATAAAGGCTAAATAACAGCAGAAAAAGAAGTCGATTGCCTATCTTCGCCCGCTAACGATCCGCATATTATTCCCTCTCATGGTCAACAACTATAAAATGATCAACACGGTGCTGGGATGGCTGGTTTTCGCCGTCGCCGCATTCACCTTCATTTCCTGTATCGAACCAACAGCCAGCTTCTGGGATTGCGGCGAGTATATCGCCTGCAGTTACAAGCTCGAAGTAGGACACCCGCCGGGCGCCCCAACCTTCCTTTTGCTGGGCCGATTCTTCTCGCTTTTTGCAAGTGACCAGGCTCATGTGGCAGCGTGCGTCAACATCATGTCGGCACTCGCGAGTGCGGGCACCATTCTTTTCATGTTCTGGTCCATCACTTTACTGGGCAAGAAAATGGTGACTACAGAGATTTTTTACTCGGGCGGAACAGGGAAAGTGAAAGATGTGAAACGGGTTCCGGTTGTAGGACTTGGACTGCTCGGAAGCATCGCCAATCTCGTGAATCTTAGCCGTGAATCGGATGCACACGCCGAAGCACGAGGAACAGAAACCGTTCGCAAGAAAGAAATGTCCAACGGGCAGATGTGGGCGATCTTCGGAAGTGCCGCAGTTGGATCACTCGCTTATTGTTTCTCCGATTCATTCTGGTTCTCTGCTGTAGAGGGCGAGGTGTATGGAATGTCTTCTTTCTTCACCGCACTCGTTTTCTGGGCGATCCTCCGCTGGGATGCCGAAGAAGATTCCCGTGCCGACCGCTGGATCGTGTTCATCGCGTACATGATGGGACTTTCCATTGGTGTCCACCTGCTCAACCTTCTCACTATTCCTTCCATTGTTTTCATCATCTATTTCAAAAAATTCAATCACAGCAGGAAGAATTTCATCTTAGCCTCACTGGCCGCCGTAGGTATGCTCGGCATTGTCCAGAACGGGATCATTCCCGGTATCGTTTCCGCGGCTGCGAATTATGAATTGCTCTTCGTGAATTCAGTCGGACTTCCTTTCAATTACGGCACCATCATTTATTTCACGTTGCTCATTGGCATGCTCGTGACAGGGATCCTGTACACCTCGCGCGGAGGAAAACAACGCTTCCAGTATTTTATTTACACCGGTGGAGCCTTCTTCTTCTTCTCCGTTGTCGGTGCCGCGATGTATGGCAAATGGGTTTTACCACTCATCACCTTCGGCCTTGCCGCTTATCTGATTTACAAGTTGCGCGAGAACCGTGTCGTGCTCAACACCATCATTCTTTCCTTCACCGTTCTGCTCATTGGATATTCGAGTTTCTTCGTTCTCGTCATCCGTTCCAAAGCGAATACGCCAATGGATGAGAACAATCCGGAGAATGCGATCTCCCTTCTTTCTTATCTCAATCGTGAACAATATGGTGATTGGCCGATTGCATACGGGCCTTACTACAACGCACCGATCGATCCGGATAACCAGGCGGATGATGGTTCACCTGTTTATGCGCAGGATGCAGCTTCCGGAACATATGTTGTTTCTGATGCGAGAAAACAATCGGTGTACAATTTCGCTCCTGAAATGTGTACCGTGTTCCCGCGTATGTGGGACATGAGCCAGCGCTCGCACGCCACGATGTATGAAGAACTGGGTGATGTGAAACACAATAAGACGAGAGTGAAAGTGAAGAGCCGTTACAAGGAAGGCGAATACGAAACATACGATTGCCCGACCTTCACGGCGAATCTCACGTACTTCTGGAATTACCAGCTCGAATGGATGTATTGGCGTTACTTCATGTGGAATTTCGCCGGACGACAGAATGATGTGCAGGGAGCAATGCCTAACGCTACTGACGGAAACTGGCAGAGTGGTTTTGGCGGAGACAAGATCGGTGATGTGGTGCTGCCCGAACGGATGAAGGACAATAAAGCGAACAATAAATTCTTCCTCATCCCGCTGTTGCTCGGTTTGTTCGGCATGTGGTATCACTTCTGGAAAGACTGGCGCAACGCAATGGTCGTGATGCTGCTTTTCCTTTTCACGGGATTGGCGATCGTGGTCTACCTGAATCAATATCCTCAGCAACCGCGTGAACGGGATTATGCTTACGCCGGTTCGTTCTTCGCGTTCGCCTTCTGGATAGGATTTGCCGTGTACGGAATTTACGATCTGCTCACGAAGTACGCCAAGGCGCCGCAGACCGCGGCTGCAGGACTCGCGACAGTTTTGTGTTTGTCGGCTCCCTATGTGATGGGACAACAGGGATGGGATGATCACAACCGTTCGAACCGTTACACCTGCCGCGATTTCGCGGAAAATTATCTTACCAGCTGCGACAAGGATGCGGTGCTGTTCACCAATGGCGATAACGATACTTTCCCATTGTGGTACGCGCAGGAAGTGGAAGGTTACCGAACGGATGTCCGCGTACTCAACCTTTCACTTATGAATACCGATTGGTACATCGACCAGGCGAACAGGAAAGCGTACGATTCCGATCGTCTTCCTTTCTCGCTCGATAAATCGCGTTACCGCGAAGGTTCATGCGACCAGGTGCTCATCAGCGACAAATGTTTTGACAAGAACAACAAAGCGATCATGGGGCCGTTGATGAACCTGAAAGATGTAATGGCGCTCGTTCGCAAAGCAGATCCTTCCGTCATCCAGCTCGATCATGGCCAGGATGATAACGGAGATGGATACAATGACACGACGTTCGTTCTTCCTACGAATCATTTCTACATCGACGTGAACAAGGCGCTGGTGAAATCGAACGGAACTGTTCCTGCCGATACTCCTGATTCACTCATCCAGGATAAAGTGGAATTCCAGCTGACGAAACGTTATCTCTACAAAGCGGATCTCATGATCCTCGATCTCATCGCGAACAACGACTGGAAACGTCCGATCTATTTTGCGGTGACCGCTGGTAATGACAGTTACATGAACCTCGAGAACAATTTCCGTCTCGAAGGATTGACTTACCGTTTGGTCCCGATGAAACGCGACAAGCACGGATTGTTCAACGAGCCGCTCGGTTGCAACACACAACTCATGTACGATCACGTGATGGGCAATGGAAAAGATATCCAGGGATTCAAATTCGGCGGACTCGATAACCTGAAGGCGAAGATCTACATGGATGAGAACAATCTCCGTTTCACCACCAACCAGCGTTTGCAGATGATGGAACTCGCGAAGCTGCTGAACGACGAAGGCAAAAAAGACATGGCGAAGAAAGTGCTCGACAAGTGCATGCAGATGATGCCGCGTGAACATGTTCCGTACGAGACCGCGATGATCTACATGATCGACGTGTATTACAAAGCCGATGGTTTCAAAGAAGGAAATCAACTCGCGAATGACCTGTTCGATCAGTGTGCCGAAGAATATAATTTCTACACCAAACTCGCGTCGAAAGAATCGGACAACAGCGATTTCACTGAAGAAGCGGGACGACTCGCGCAGGGTATGAAAATGATCCAGCATTACGCCGAACAAGCGAAACAGACCGCCGTATCGGATGCGCTGAAGAAACGACTTACGGATCTCAAGCTGAATGATGACGCATTGTTGCCGGATGATATGCAGCAGGCGCCTCCACAACAGCAATTCAACCAGGCACAGATGGAATCGCTGATGAAAGCCATGAAGATCGATACCTCGGATCCGAAAAAAGCGGCGAACAGGTAACAACAGTAAAATACAAATTGCAAATCCCAGATCTCAGCACCTGAATTTCATTCAGCCTGGAATTTGGGATTTGATTTTTAATTCCTTTCTCCATGCGCATGCTCGCCCGTCCGCCCGCTCTCCTTCGCCAGCTTTACCCGGGCGCATTGTGGCGCGTGAAGACGAACGAGAAAAAAATCTTCCTCACATTCGACGATGGGCCTGTTCCGGGAGTGACGACGGAAGTGCTTTCTGTTTTAAAACAATTCGGAGCTCAGGCCACTTTTTTCTGCGTGGGAGATAATGTGCGCAAACATCCGGAAATTTTTCAGCAAATCATTTCAGAAGGACATCGTGTGGGAAATCATACGTTCAATCACGTGGACGGATGGAAGCAAACGAAACAACAGTACTTAAGGCAGGTGAATCTTTGCGCTGAAAATTTTCAATCTGAATTTTTCCGTCCGCCCTATGGCAGAATGCGTCGCTCACAATTCTCGGCGATAAAGAAAAAATACAAAGTGGTGATGTGGGATGTGTTGACTTGCGATTTTGACAAAGATCTTTCGGCTGATGAAGTGCTGGAGATCGCATTGAAGAATTCGCGTGCCGGATCCATTGTTGTTTTTCACGACAGCGAGAAAGCGAAAGACCGGATGCTGAAAGTTCTTCCAGAATATTTAACGGAAATGAAGAGGAGAGGATTTGAGTTTGGGGAGTTGTAATGACCAATTCACCAATGACCAATTTAAATTGTTCAGATCCGATTGGTAATTGGCCATTGAACAATTGGAAATTATTTAAAAAGTTCCTTCATCACTTTTCCCCGGCTCGTTGGAATCCTAAAATATTTGGCGAAGAAGGAGAAGGGAGGGTTTGAGTTCGGGGAGTTATGATAACCCTGCACTTTAGTGCGGGGTTAAACGCACATTACTCCCTTAAACATAAGCGGGCGCGGCGACCTTAATTGAATTCGATCAAGGACGCCGCGCCCGATGCATAAGGTAGAGCAGCAAATAACCCGACACTGAAGTGCCGGGTTATTTTTTGTTATTTAAAAAGTTCCTTCATCACTTTTCCCCGACTCGTTGGAACAGAAAATCCCATAAGCTCTCCAACAGTATTCGGAATATCGATCTGCTCGTATGAAGTGCTGATGATCGTTCCGGTTTTGAAATCTGGGCC
>DATJEX010000290.1:0-2537 GCA_035496135.1 Bacteroidia bacterium | reverse complement strand
AAGTTTGAAGATGTAAAGTTGCTCCGAAGGAGTCCCTTCGGGAAAAGGTTGTAAAGTTAAAGAGAAAGAGCATGCTTCTGAAAACCGAAAATGAAAAATGATTACTTTTGCGCTCGATTTAATCATTCAATAAACAAAATGGCAACCAACAGAACATTTACAATGATCAAACCGGATGCAGTTGAGAATAACTACATCGGTCCTATTCTTGCGAAGATCAACGAGGCAGGATTCCGCATCGTGGCGATGAAATACACCAAACTTTCCGCTGAGATGGCGGGAAAATTCTACGAGATACACAAAGAGCGCCCGTTCTACGGCGAACTTGTTTCCTATATGTCATCCGGCCCGATCGTGGCAGCCATTCTTGAAAAGGATGACGCTGTTGCTTCTTTCAGAAAACTGATCGGCGCGACTGATCCGGCGAAAGCGGAAAAAGGAACCATCCGCAATCTTTTCGCGAAATCTATCGCTGCAAATGCAGTGCATGGATCGGACAGCGATGACAACGCGCAGATCGAAGGGAATTTCTTCTTCGCGGGAACAGAAAGATTCTGATCTCAAATTCCACTCCTCATCATAGCCCATCGATCAATCGGTGGGCTATTGTTTTTTATTCCTTTGCCTATATTTAGAAAATGAAAGTTGAACGGATCTTCACCAGCACTGGTATCGCTCCGCCGAGGAAATTACATCCGCTGCTCATGCTCGGAATTCTTGTGCTTGGTATCAGTGTCGCCGTCATTTCCTTTTTGATGATGCACAACACCGGAGCATCGGCTGGATCCGGCATCGTGATCCTCTTCGGACTTTCGCGATTGATCCCAAGCAAAACGCGCCCTTCTAAAATTTTCATTAATAAAGAAGCTGACGGCGAATTCTATTTCGGTTTCAAACCGGACGATGACGGAGAAGACACGGAGAAATTCATCATCAACGAATACCGGTACTGGTATTGCAAGAATCCAAAGGGAGCAGGAGTAAAACTGGTTTTCAAAATCACTTCCGATAAAGACAGAACCATTTATCTCACCGAGACGAAACCATCTGTTTTCAATACGAATCTCTGGGAAGAAGATGATGAAGATCCGGGATTCGGAACGGTACGTTACACGGTTGCAGATCTTGAATTACTCGCTTTGAAAGTGGATCAGAATTCGCAGGTCGTAGAGTCGAAGTAATTCTTCTCCTTCGCTTCATCTTGATATTTCAAATACTGTTGTGATCATTTCAGTACGCATAAGCGCACGCACTGTCATGATTCAATTTCAATTCAGCGATGCCCGTCGTATCTGTTCTCACCGATGAAGAAAGCAAATGATATTGGCCATTCACATAATGCATGTGCTGCCGGGAAATAAAAAAGAACATCGTTTCCTTTTCAAAATACTTCTTCTCCTTTTTGAAAACATCTGCTCCAACGACATCGGTATCGTCAACGAACAGAACCCCTTTTCTTATCACATTAATATCGGGAAACTCTTCTGCTGAACTATCCGGCATAATTCCGGAATGCCAATCGGTGAACCTTCCATTTCCATCAATTCCCGAATCTTTCATTGGTAAAACCATCCGGAAAGAAGTGGAATCCGGAACATACCATGAAGCTGCGAGATAATTCGGCGAACCCGCTCCATTAGCATGATCATTCACAATGATCACAAAAGAATGTTTTCCTGTAACGGCAATTGCCGGCTTATCTGCGGTAGACCACTGACCAGTGAAATTGATGCACGGCGAGAACGACTTCAACTTCAAACTATCATCTTCATATTCGAACAACGCAAGTCCAAGCGCAGCGGGAATGAATCGCCCGCATTGAAAAGGCAGCAGATCTTCAAAAATATCGGAACTGCTGAAGGAAGCGAGAAAATATTTTTTTCCATCCCGCTGTGTCCATGATATCGTATCGATCACCCTCGTTTCATTTCCATCCTTCTCCGGAAAAAACGAAGGACCATCATCCTCGTAATAATTATGATATTGTTTTCTTTTTATCCGCGTTCTTCTCCAACAGGTGAATTCATCATCAGTTGATCCGTATTCCGAGCGATGATGAATGTGATAATATCTTCCTCCGAAAAAACTGTTGAGTAAACGGAAGGTGGTGGGCTTCCTTTCTATTTTCAAATTGGTTCGCAGCCAAGTACTGTCCCGGATCACGATCGGAACCGCCTGCTCTGAATTCATCACCCAGTCGCCTCCGTTTTCCCAATAATAAATGATGGTTGTATCGGCAAGATATTTCACCGAATCCATTTCGAATTCCCGTTGTCCGCGCACGATCTCCGCCGTATCCCATATCGTATCATTCTTAAAATCGGTGTATGCCGGCTTGACCTCCATTTCGTGATTGAACACATCTTCTTTCTGATCGGAAGAACAGGAAACAAGTATAATGGCTAATAGCAAAAGGAATTTCACATGTTGAATGTCCAACAAACATCTCAACGCAATTGCCAGGTTTCAACAACTGTCGCAACAATTGAATAAGTGTGTCCTTTGATCTTATAGCCCACCGATTAATCGGTGGGCTA
>DATJEX010000289.1:0-5171 GCA_035496135.1 Bacteroidia bacterium | reverse complement strand
GGAATTTCACCGTATTTTTGTTCATCAATCAATCTCAACATGAAAACAAAGCATATTCTTCTCACAAGCGCTTCTGCTTTACTTTTCTTTTTCGTTTTTTCATGTGCCCCGAAGAAAGCGGACGACATCAACACCGACATGGTGGACATCAGCGCGAATGCAAGCGGTAACGCACCTGCAGGCAAAGCGCCGACGATGGTCTTTGAAACAGAGCGTCATGATTTCGGCAAGATCACACAGGGCGAACGCGTGACCTTCGCTTTCAAATTCAAGAATACCGGCGGATCGGATCTCATCATTAACGAGGCACACGGAAGCTGCGGATGTACTGTTCCGGATTATCCGAAGCAAGCCATTCCCCCGGGATCAGAAGGAATATGCAATGTTGAATTCAATTCAGAAGGAAAACACGGACACCAGGAAAAGACCGTGACCTTCACCACCAACTGCGAACCGAATACACAGGTGATCTATATCTCCGCTGATGTACTCGACGCGACCAAGTAATCAATCAAATCTCCATAAACGAAATGCACACACTTTTTATTCTTTTGCAGGCAGCAGCGCCGGCCGCTGGCACACCAGCAGCAGCACCGGCAGGTGGGATCAGCCCGGGACTCATGAATCTCCTGATGATCGGACTGATCGTCGTCGTATTCTATTTTTTCATGATCCGTCCACAGATGAAAAAACAGAAAGAACAAACCAATTTCCTCGGTGAGATCGGCAAAGGAACGAAGATCGTTACCATTGGCGGGATCGTTGGAAAAGTTGTCGAAGTGAGAAACAAAACGTTCGTCATCGAAGTGGAAGGCGGAACGAAACTGCAGGTCCTCAAATCGGCGATCTC
Organism: Bacteroidia bacterium; assembly: GCA_035496135.1. Taxonomy (GTDB): domain Bacteria; phylum Bacteroidota; class Bacteroidia; order Palsa-965; family Palsa-965. The sequence goes on along the minus strand of DATJEX010000289.1, from coordinate 4,321 downwards.
TCTCGAGAATTCCAAAGCGATCAATGCGGAAGCCGGCGAAGAGAAGAAAGAAAAAGAAAAATCAACGCTCGAAGTCTGATCTCCTTATTTTATCCCCCGGAAAGTCAGCGGCAGGAAATTGTTGTTAACTTTTCGGGGGATCTTTATTTTCTTTCCGCATGAGTGCACCAGTCAACAAACCATTCTTCAGCCGCCGCGCGATCATGTTCCTCGGTTGTGTTGCCATGGCTTCGCTGTTCTGGTTGCTGCACCAGCTTTCGAAAGAATACACGCAACGCATCAAGATCCCTGTCACGTATCTCAATATCCAGGACAAACAGCTCATCGCTTCCGATCTTCCTGATTCGCTCGAAGCGGATGTCTCTGCCTCCGGTTTCACGATCTTCACCAATCAATGGACACATGTGTTGAGTTCACTTGAACTGGATATCAAACAGGCGAGGCTCACAAGCAATGGAAATCTTGCGCTGGCCACCAATCCCTCTGCTGAACGACTGGAAGGAACAAACGGACATGGATTCAGGATCATTCATGTTCTGCCCGACACGATCCTCATCAGTTTCAGCGGCAAGATCAGCAAACAGGTTCCGGTAAAAATAAATGTCAATGCAGATTGTGCCCCTATGTTCCGCATTGCCGATTCCATTGCGGTCGATCCCGGTTATGTCACACTGACTGGCGCTCCTGCGTTGCTCGATAAAATCTCCTATGTGTCGACCGAAGCCCGTTCGTATAAAGATCTTGATCACTCCGTGAATGAAGTGCTCCAACTGCAATTGCCATCCGATATGCAGCAGGTTTCCATGAGTGAGAGTTCGGTGGGATTGCGCATCAATGTTGGAAAATATACCGAAGCACGTATCCAGGTTCCGATCGAACAGCAGAATGTTCCTTCAGAGATCGTTTGGAAAACTTTTCCCGATAAGACCGATCTCGTCTTTCTTGTTCCGGTGGAAGATTTCGCGACGGTGAAGGCAAGTGAATTCCGTGCTGTTGTGGATTACAATTCCATTGATCCGTCGACCGGGAAAGTGAATGTCGTGATCGTGAAGCAACCTGCGAATGTGCGTGATGTGAAACCAAAAGACGCCACCGTCGAATACATCATCAGCAAATAATGGGAGTCCGGTATTCCATACGATATTTCGTCGCGCTCATTCCGGGAATTCTTGCGCTATTGGGAAACTGCAGCAGCGTTTATTTCGCGATGGCGAATATTTTCTGGGTGATGGTCGTGCAGGTCTCGCTCGACTGGATCCTCAAACCTTCTAAACGCAAGCCGCCTGAATTCGAAACGGGAATGCTTCCCAATTTCATTTTACTCACCTCGTCATTACTCCACATCATCGTTATTTTCTTTCTCATCCGTGGAATTGTGAAAGAAAATATTGAAGGATGGCACATCATCGTGTGCGCTTTGTCGACGGGAATAAATTCAGGACTCGCCGGATTCATCGTCGCACACGAACTTGTTCACCGCAAAACCGCGTTCGAACGCACGCTCGGGCAGATCAACCTGCTCGCGGGAAATTATCTTCATTTTTATATCGAACATATTCACGGACATCATCGTACTGTTGCGACAACTGAAGATCCTGCCACGGCGCGTTACGGAGAAGATATTTACCGCTATATGGCGCGAACGATCCCTTACCAATGGTGGAATGCCCTGCAAACGGAAGTGAAACGGATCAAAAAAGAGGGAAGTGAAAATCCATACGGGCTTTCGAATTACGTGATCCAGACAACCATTCTTGAAATTTCGGTGCTCACGTTCATCGGCGTTTTTTTCGGGCCGATCGTTTTCGCCGCTTACGTTGGACAGAATCTCGTTGCGATCTTCCTGCTCGAATATGTGAATTACATTGAGCATTATGGATTGACCAGGAACAGATCACAGAAGATTTCCGCGATACACGCCTGGCACACGGACACGCCCGCGAGCCGCATGTCACTTTTCGAATTGAACCGTCATGCCGATCATCACCTGAAAGCATCGAAACAATTCTACACGTTGAATGCGCATGAAGAAAGTCCCGTTCTTCCTTCCGGTTACTTCGGAATGTTTTATGTCGCGTTGTTTCCAAAATGGTGGTTCCGCAAAGTGAATCCGCTCGTTCCAAAAGAATTTCTTCCGGAGAATAATGGCGGCAACATTTCCTGAACGGTTCTCAGAAGTTGTGGTGGATCATCCGCGAAAGAAAATTCTTTCCGATGATCATGGAGATTATTCTTCCGAACATATTTTCAACGCCGCTTCATTCATCGCGACACAAATTCTTCCGCCTCAGAAACTTTCCGGGAAACAGATCGCGATACTCGTTCTCCCGGGAATGGATTACGTTGCGTGTATGCTCGCGTCATGGATGCGCGGCGCAATGGCTGTCCCGCTTTGTGTCGATCATCCAACAGCAGAACTGGAATATGTGCTGCAAGACAGCGAAGCTTCATTTACGTTGTGTCATCCTTCACTGCGTTCAAAAATTCCAGGGCAAAAAAATATTCTCGCTGTTGATCTCCGGAATTTCAAAGGAGAATATATTCCTAATAATTGGGATTATCCTGCGCCGGATTCCAATGCGCTGATGTTGTACACCAGCGGAACGACTGGTAAACCAAAAGGAGTGGTTCACACGCACGCATCATTACTCGCGCAGATCGAGTGCCTGATCGAAGCGTGGAAGTGGACAGAAGAAGATTCGATCCTGCATTTTCTTCCGTTGCATCACACGCACGGCATCGTGAACAAACTTCTTTGCGCGCTCTATTCGGGTGCGCGATGCGACATGCTTCCGAAATTTGATGCGGAGATCGCCTGGAAAAGGATCACAGCGAAGAATTATTCGCTCTTCATGGCCGTGCCAACGGTTTATGCAAAACTTGTTCAGCATTGGGAACGATCGAATGCGGAAGAGCAGAAGAAATATTCCGGGGCATGTGCGGGAATGCGATTGATGGTTTCCGGTTCAGCAGCGTTGCAGATCCCGCTTCTTGAAAAATGGAAAATGATCAGCGGGCATATTCTTCTTGAACGTTACGGAATGACAGAAACGGGAATGGTGTTGTCGAATCCGCTTGATGGCGAACGCCGGCCAGGTGCAGTAGGAATTCCTCTTCCCGGAATGGAAGTAAGGATCGTGAACGAAGGACAAGTGCAGAGTGGGGAAGGAGTGGAAGGAGAACTGGAAGTCCGCGGGAAAAATCTTTTCAAGGAATACTGGAAACGCCCCGATGAAACAAGGAAGGCGTTCACTCCTGATGGCTGGTTCAGAACGGGCGACATGGTAACGTACGAAAGGGGATATTATTCGATCAAAGGAAGGTTGTCAACGGATATCATCAAATCGGGCGGATACAAAATTTCTGCGCTGGAAATTGAAAACATCATCGCATCACATCCGGCGATCGTTGAATGCTGCGTGATCGGAATTCCGGATGAAACGTGGGGAGAAAAGATCGCAGCTGTTGTAAAGTTGAAAGATGGAAGTGAACTTTCACTCGAGGCGTTGCGTGCATTTGCGGAGAATAAAATAGCAGCGTACAAACTTCCTTCTGTGCTGAAGATCTTGAATGAATTACCAAGAAATGCAATGGGCAAGGTGGTCAAAAGCGAGGCCAGAAAGCTCCTCTGACCAGTGGTGTTTTCCCTCTTTATTTGGTAACTTAGCGCAAGCATCTCATGAAAAAGAAATTACTTTCCGTTTCACTTCTTTTCACTTGTGTTTTGTCCGCTTTGTCGGCACAAACAGCAACCGAGTTTGTTTCCACCGATTGTTCCGGAACAAATCATGATCTCTTCGCCGACCTCGATGCCGGTAAAGTCGTCATCCTTACCTGGGTGATGCCCTGCGGAGGTTGTATCGGTCCGGCTAACCAGGCTTTCACCACAGCGAACAATTACAGTTCATCAAATCCCGGACGTGTTGAATTCTGGCTGGCGGATGATTATGGAAACCTGGATTGTGCTTCACTCACCAATTGGGCTTTCACGAACGGCATCACGCACGTTCCGATCTTTTCCGATTCCAATATCCGCATGAGTGATTATGGTCCGTATGGAATGCCGAAGACGGTTGTACTTGGTGGTGCTGATCATCATGTGTTTTATGTGTACGACGCAGGACAGGATACGGCAGCGTTTATCGCAGCGATCGATTCCGCATTACTTGCTTCAACAGTTGTTCCGGTCATTCCGCCTGCGGAAATTCCCGTTGACATTTTTCCGAATCCTGCAGCGTCTACCTCAACTGTTTCCTGCTTTCTTTCTTCACCTGGAAATGTAAGAATGGAGATCATTGATATTAGCGGCAAGATCGTCCAG
>DATJEX010000288.1:0-5455 GCA_035496135.1 Bacteroidia bacterium | reverse complement strand
TAGCCCACCGATTAATCGGTGGGCTATGATCGGGAGGCTATGATCGGGATTTAGACTTTAATTCCTTCCGGAGTTGACGGGAAGTTTTTTTACTACCATCATGACTCCATCCCGGCGGACCGAACACATACATGAACTTCGCTTTGAGGGAGGAACGTTTTCCAAGATCGCGGATGATCTCGCCCCATTCATGAAAAACAGAAGTGATGGGATTGTAAGGATGCTCGAGATTTTTTGTCAAACCGTATTTCACTTCTTCCTCTTCGGGTGCAAATGTTCCGAATAGTTTGTCCCAGAAAATAAAGACCATGCCCATGTTCTTGTCGAGATACTTCACGTTGGCGCCGTGATGTACGCGGTGGTGCGAAGGCGTGCTCATGAACCATTCGAGCGGACCGAGTTTTTTTATGAATTGCGTGTGGATGAGAATGCCGTAGATCTGCGTGATCGCGTACATGAGCATGATGTCCTCGCCTTTGAATCCGAGCAGCGGAAGCGGAATGAACCAGATGAAACGATAGAGTGGTTGAAAAACAGAAGAGCGGAATCCGACCGTGAGATTGAATTCTTCGGATGAATGATGCGTCACATGTACCGCCCAGAAGAAACGACAGTAATGATCGACGCGATGCAGCCAGTAAAAAAGAAAATCTTCGGCGAATAAGAGTGCGGTCCAGTAGAGGAATGGATTTGCAATGACGAAGAATTTTCTCTCGAGGAAATAAGAGAGAAAAACAAGAACAAATCCGCGCAGTAAAAAATCCAGTCCGAAGTTGAGTGCCGACAGCCAGATGTTCATCAATGTTCCGCCGAGCGTGTAACGCTTTTTGTGATGAATGCGCGAGAGGATCATCTCACCTAATATAAAAAAGGTGTAGAGCGGGGTGGAGATGAGGAAGACGAGTTTCTCGCGGAAAAGATCCATTGGTACGAACTACGAAATTGACGAATTACGAATTACGAATTTACGAAGAATGCATCAGTGAAAAACCCCGTGGGAGGCTTGGTTCATTTCCAGAATTCATATTCGTATTCAAATACGGTCTTTGAAAAAGCGTGTGCTGTCTTCGGAACGTTCCTGTCTTCGATCAACAAACCGGTCGGATCATAAACAAGATCGTGCGTGTAGTCCGGAACGGGAACTTTATAGATCCTCGTTTCCACCTGGTAATCGATCGGTAGATTTCCGTACCACTGCTTTCTCCATTGATAATATTTAGTGCCGGTGATCTTTTTTCCGTTCAAAGAAAGCGAGATGATACTATCGCCTTTGTAAACGATGGTATAATCGTTGCCTTTTTTAGTGCTGCAATAATTCCGGATGAGCCTCATGCTGTCGTCATAAATGAAAACCCATTTTCCGTTGAACTCGCTGGAAGGATCATTGATCGTTTCACGAAGCAATACGTGATTATCATACCAGGAAACATTCTCTTTTGTGGAATCATAATAAGAATGCACAAGTCCGTTCGGGTCGAATGTGGTCGCGGCATATTCGGTGATCGTTCCGTTTTTGAAATGAATGTTCAGAACAGTATGCCCGGCTGTGTCGTTTCTCGTTTCATGAACGGGATGGATCGTGTCGCCGTTCTGGAAGTCCAATTCATGCGAGACCTTTCCGCACGGAAGATATTCAAATCTGCAGATCCTGTTGAGCGTGGAATCTTTCTTATAGAATCGTTCAACGGTGAGATGCCCGGCCGTATCAAAAGTGTTCCGGGTGAAATTTCCGAATGCGGCGAAATAAACGCAAATGCAGCGTCCCTCGTGATCATAGGTTCGCACCTGCTGGAGTTTATGCCGGACACCGCTGGTATCATCGAAAAAGATCCGCACCTCGTGGACCTGGAATTTCCTGATGAGAACAGTATCGGGCGGTGTGAAGAATTGACTGAAGCCGATCGATGGAAAGAAACATACGGAAATGAAAAACAATAATGAAAATCGGAGATGCATCTTCATTTCCAGAATTCATATTTGTAAGTAAAGAATATATGCTGATCATCCTGGTCGAAACTGGAAATGACAATATCTTTCTTGAGATTTCCACTTTTGTCATAAATCAGTTGATGCGTGATCGATTCCTGCGGGGGTGGATCGGAATAAGGCAAAGCATCAAGAGGGCCATCAAAGAGCTGGTTCGCCTTCTTGGGCGTATACACATCAAATTGCCTTCGCCATTCATAGTTCTGGTCTGCATTGGCAGGATTTCCATTGATGAAGACCAGGTAGGTTCCGTCACTGAAATATTTCGGCCGCGCTGTGTCGTTGATACCGGGCTTCAGATGTATCGTGTGATCGATGAACCCCGTTGAGTCATAGAACAGATACCAGTTGTCTGATGTGTGAAGAACGGTGTCGTAATCGGAAATACGAACCACTTGGTTGTTCTTCCATGCAAGGGCCAATGGAAAATACGAATTGGAATCTAATTTAGTCACAACTTCATTCTTTGTATTGTAAGTCATCGTATTCCGTTCCCCGAATTGCCCCCGGGCAAGATACGTATCTGTGAGTGTATTTCCCCGTTCATCATATTCGCAAACACGGGAAGGAAAAATGGTGTCGTAGCCATAATAAAAAGCGGTACGGGAGATCTTTCCGTCGGGAAAATATTCAAAATCATTCGCAGTCATTGATGCTCCGCTCATTTTTCGCTGTTCTGATCTTTTCATTCTTCCCAGGCTGTCGTATGAGTACAAATAATAATAATTGACAGAGGAAGGTGTTCCAGCCATACTGAAAATGCACTGCCCTTTTTCGTTGTAACGGTTAGTCAGCTGGAGGGACTCTTTCGTGCCATTGCCCGTGTAGTAAATACGAACTTCCTTCACTTTATTGATAATGATGGCAAGGGAATCCGGTTTGGTGAATCCCTGGGCGTACGAAATTTGTATCACTGAAACGAACAGAAAGAAAAAGAAGAATTTTTTCATGAGATCACCCAGTGAGAAACCAAGTTACTTCCAATATTCGTATTCGTAAGTATACGTCACCGTTTCTTTCTGCATCCATTCGGCTCCCGGTGTGATCACATCTTTGGTGATGTTGCCATTTTTGCCTCGTGTGATCTCATGATTCCACTTTTCTTCCGGCACCGGATCGGAATAGGGGAGGCGATCGATCGGCCACATTTTTTTCGGAATGAGGTAATCCCATTTGTCGTGGAAGAATTTATCCTGCGCGGGTTGCGCTTTATTGCCATTTACATTCAGTGAATAATCTCCACTCTTGTCGTACTTCAGGTCGTAGGTTTCGAATCTGTTTCCTGATTGATGAAGTACCAGGATGAGAACACCTGTGCTGTCATACCGGAATTTCCAGTTATCCACACCGTTCTTTTTGTATTCGGAGTACCGACGCAGTAATTTGTCTTCGGTAAAATAGACATTCACTTTTCCTGAATCACCGAAGACAGTTGAATCGGTGGCGGAGATCATGTTGTGATCATTGTCGAACGTTTTGAACGATCCGCGGAAAAATTTGGCGTTGATGTAATTCACATCGGCGATCCTGTTTCCTGCTGTATCCAGTGTTACCACTTCGTAAGGATGAATACTGTCGTACTCATTGTAATAACTTGTGTGTTTCATTTTTCCTGAAGGGAAATACGTGAATCCATAACCCGCGATCAGTTTTCCATTCATACTCCGCTGATCACTCCACGACATTCTTCCCGCGCTGTCGTAACGGAAAGAATAATAATACGAAGGTGTTCCTTCACTGCTGTAAACGAGTTGCCCGAGCGTGTTGTACCTGTAAATTTTATTGGGATATGATTTTCCATCAGAAGCGATAAACGAAATACTGATCTGCTTCACATGATTGTTCCTGATAGCGGCTGTGTCGGGCGGAGTGCATTCCTGGGCGTAACCGTACGAAATTTGTATCACTGAAATGTACAGGAAGAATAACAGTCTTTTCATTGACATAAAGGATGCAAATACAATACCACTATTTCAGTTTCAGCAATTCATCTTTCATCGCGATCGCCGCCTGGTAACCGATGTAAGCTATTTCTTCGGCTTTGGAAAGATCAAGCATACTGTAAGCGGAGCAACGCTGCGGTTCGATGAACACATCGCAGAGTTGTTTTTTGCTGCTCACTTCATATTGAAGCATGAGATTTGCGCTTCGTTCCGCAATGTCTTTGAATTTGATGGACGTGATGGCCGGGCCGATCGGATTCACGTGCACAGCTATGATCTTCTCACACTTATCGCGCAATACCTCCACTGGAAAATTATCGAGAATTCCACCATCCACATACTGTACACCATCGATGATCACTGGTTCGAACATCACCGGAATGCAGGCCGAAGCACAAAGACGCGGAATGAGTTTGCCGGAATTGAAATAAACCGTTTTACCCTCGAAAAAATCGGTCGCGCAAACGGTGAGTGGCTTCGGAAGTTTTTCAAATGTTTCAGGAACATAATTCTCGAAAAGTTTTCCGATCCTGTCCATGTGAAGAATTCCCGGAGTTCCCCAGCGGAAACGCGCCCACTCAAATATTTTATAGGAACGGATGTATTTGACAATATCAACGGGCTTATGTCCGGCAAGATAAAATGCTCCTGCAACGGAGCCCGCACTCGTTCCCGCGATCGCATCGACCTGGATCCCGATTTCATCCAACGCCTGCAACACGCCGAGATGTGCGAATCCGCGTGCACCGCCTCCACTTAATATCAAGCCTGTTTTCATTGTTTCAGGTAGTAGGTATCAGGTAGTAAGTAGTAAGAAAAAGGATTTTTGGTTTTCAGTATCCAGCTGCCTTATACCTACGACCTGCTACCGTTAGGAATTAAAATAATGTCGACAAAGGGAACTTCTCTTTAACTCTAACACCTCTCTCTGATTCCACAACCGTACAACACTCATTCACGCCATCGTGTTCAAAGAATAAAACGAATTCCTCTTTCGCCGCTTGCGGCAGAAAAGCTGTTTTTTCATTCAGCGTTTCCAGCGGACGCATATCGTACGCCATGATCCACGGCAGCGGAATATGCGCGACACTCGGCATGAGATCGGCAAGGAAGACGACCGTCTTTCCATTACAGTTTATTTTCGGCAGCATCATTGCGCCGGTGTGTCCGTATGTCCAGATGGTGGAAAATCCGGGGATCAGTTCTTCTCCCTTTTTCAGGAATTTCAATTGCCCGCTTTCTTTGATCGGGAGAATATTCTCTTTCAGGAAACTTGCTTTCTCCCTCGCATTCGGTTTCGTCGCCCATTCCCAGTGTTCTTCGTTGCTCCAGTAAGTTGCATTCGGAAAAACAGTTTCGAGTTTGGAGCGATCGCCATTGTATTTGATGCTTCCCCCGCAATGATCGAAATGAAGGTGCGTAAGAAACATATCGGTGATGTCATTCACGGAAAAGCCTTTTGCTTTCAGCGACTTTTCGAGTGAATCGTTCCCATTCAGAAAATAATAACTGAAGAATTTCGCGTC
>DATJEX010000287.1:0-2152 GCA_035496135.1 Bacteroidia bacterium | reverse complement strand
GGAAAGGAAATAGTACGCGGTGTCAAGCATGTTGAGTTTGCCGCCATAGAAATTGATCATGAAGCCGGTCGAAAGGCTCGCTACGTTATTCAGGCGGATCTCCACATCAAGGCCTCCACCCATTTTGGCGGTTGCGCCATTCGATTCGAGATTCTTTCCTTCCGGTTTGTACCAGGTCATCATTGGTGTAGCCACCAGTCCGAAACGGAGATTCTTGATATCGTTCTCAGCGTCCTGAGCGAAGGCAGCGTGGCTTCCAAAAGCGAAGGTCAGTAAAAGGAGTGCTTTTTTCATAATTTTCAATTCGGGTTTACGTTTGCAATAATACGATAATTTTGACTTTTCGATTTATGGTTAGAACAATGATCTTTACAACATTCCTTGGTTTCCTGCTCGCGTCCTGCAGCAGCGATCCGCTGGACGTCGACGTGTCGGCAATATCCGTGCCGCAGGTAAAGATCATCCGGTATGATTCTGCTTTTTACGCGGTGGATACTTCGCATTTGTGGAAAGACATGTACGCGCTTCATGATAAGTATGGCGCGTTCAACGACGGATTCGTGAACAACGTGATCTTCCAGTCGGGAAATGATTCGCTCGATAAAGACAAGGACCTGCGTTTTTTTCTTTCCGATTATGCGTACCGCGATGTGTACAGGCAAACGCAGGATGTGTTCAAGGATGGATTTTCTGTTTATGAAGATGAATTGACGGATGTATTCAAACACTTCCGCTATTATTTCCCGAATGATTCATTACCAAATGGGATTTACACCTGCATGTCGGGCTTCAATTATAATATTCTGTATGTGCAGGGCGGATATTACGGCATCGGCCTGGAATATTATCTCGGAGAGAATAATGTCGCTTATGAGCAACTGCAGTGGCCGAAATACAAATCTTCGACACGCAGAAAGGAATATCTCGTGGCCGATCTCGTGACAGGATGGATGCTGACACAATTCCCGTATGATCCGGAAAAGAACGATCTGCTGAACAAAATGGTGTACGAAGGAAAGATCCTCTACCTGAAAAAAGCATTGATGCGCAATGAAGATGATTCGATCATCACAGGTTACACCGGTGCACAATTGAAATGGTGCACGGATAATGAAGCGATGATGTACAGTTCACTCATTGACAAGAAAAAGATCTATTCCGAAGACGCATCCGATCTGCAGCATTACACCGAAGATGCACCCTTCACTCCCGATTTTCCGAGAGAATCGCCGGGCAAAGCCGGAAACTGGCTGGGCTATCGTATCGTCCAATCCTACATGACCAAAAACCCGAAAGTGACGATCGCGGAACTGATGGCGACAAAAGATGCGCAGACCATTCTCACGAAGGCGAAATACAAACCAAAATTCTAACGCCGGGAAGTACACGCTGCGGGATCAGCCGACAGGGAATTGCCGTACTTTTGCCGGAGAAATATCAACGGGTTATGAAAAAAGCGACGATCAATTTTACCATTACACTGGACGAGAACAACCTTCCTGAGTCGATTGAGTGGAGTGCCAGCGATTCGGGTGACGGTGGAAAATGTAAAGCCATTATGCTCGCCATGTGGGATGAGAAGGAACAGTCAACCATGCGTATTGATTTGTGGACCAAGCATTTACTTGTTGATGAAATGAAGCAGTTCTTCCACCAGAACCTGGTGACGATGTCCGATACTTTTCAGCGTGCGACCGGTGAAGAAAAGATCGTTGGCGACATGCGCGATTTCTGCCAGTATTTTGCCGAAAAAATGGAGCTGGTCGATCCGGCTAAATAGCACGATTTAAGCGATTTCAGCCTTTTATTTTACAGGGAAAATTCGTTTATTTGTTATTCGTGGCTCAAACACCTACTGACCTATGAGAAACAAATACCCCTTATTGACTGGAATTGCAGTTTTAGCTCTTGCGATCAATGTCAATTCACAGATCTTTTATTCGAACGGCGCACTCATCGCTATCAAACCGGGTGCTGTCGTTTGGTCCAACGGAGGCGTCACACTCGACAACACTACGAACTTCACCAACGATGGTTCGTTGACCGTAACGAAGAATTCCACGTTTCCGATCCCGGGAGATTTCACCATCAACAACAGTTCTGCTTCACAGGGAAACGGAACGTACCAGGTAGAACAGGACTGGATCAATAA
>DATJEX010000286.1:0-11614 GCA_035496135.1 Bacteroidia bacterium | reverse complement strand
TCGAACGGAATATTTCCCATCAACGTGCGCAGCGTTCCTTTTCCCTGGTGAATGAAGATCATTTCATCGGCATCAGCATTCTTGTAGAAATAATCTTTCATGCTTTTTTTCGGTGCCGCCAATCCGAGCAGCACATCACTGTTCACGAGTACCGGCGTTCTGCTCTCGAGAAAATCATCTTTCGGCGCGACATTGAAACCCTGCAGCAAAAGCGGTTTGATATTTTTCGCGATGGCAATTTTCGGTGAAACATCAACGGACTTCAGGATCTCTTTGATCTGCGTTGGACGATGAACCTGGTAAAGCAGTGAAGAGAATCCCGAAAATCCTTCCGTTCCGAAAAGCTGTTCGTAATAATAGCCACCGCCTTTCTTTTCAAAGGTTACGTGGCGTTTCTGGGGAAAATTTCCAAGTTTATGGTAGACCGGCATAGCAATTATTTATAGGATAAATGTAGACGGAAGCGATGAGCCGTGAAATGACAATTGTCAATCGGAAGCCGGAAGTAAGATGCCGGAAGCCGGATCTATTTCTCCGTTTTCAGTCTTCCGTCTTCCTGAGAACTGGCCTCAACCTCGAATGATATCTCGCTTTGGTGGAGAAACCTTTGCCTTCTTTTCTTCGCTGCTCTTTTTCCTCTTCCGGTAACGCCACCCATTCACGGCATTCTTCCGAACAGCAACCATTCATTTTTTCGGCGCAGGAATTACACTGGATGAACAGCAGGTTGCATTCCGGGTTTCTGCAATTCACGTGCGTGTCGCACAAAGAATCACATTGATGACATCGGGAAATGATCTCATCCGTGATCCGCTCGCCGAGCCGTTCGTCAAAAACAAAATTCTTCCCTTTGAATTTCGACGGAATGGACGCTTCTTTTATTTCACGCGCGTACTCGATGATCCCGCCATACAATTGATTCACGTCTTTGAACCCGTGATGTTTCAGGAACGCGCTTGCTTTCTCGCAACGGATCCCGCCGGTGCAATACATCAAAACCTTTTTATCTTCTTTCCCTTTGAGCTGTTCGAGCACCATCGGCAATTCTTCTTTGAAGGTGTCGGCCTGCGGAAGGATCGCGTTTTCGAAATGACCGACTTCACTTTCATAATGATTGCGCATATCAACGACAACGACTCCGGGTGTTTCGAGCGCTTCGTTGAATTCAACAGCAGAAAGATGTTTGCCGACATTGGTCACATCGAACGCATCATCCGCCAACCCATCCGCGACGAGTTTCTTTTTCACTTTCACGATGAGGATGAAAAAAGATTTTCCGTCGTCTTCCACTGCTATTTTGAACGGAACATTGTTGAATTCCGGATGGTCGTAGAGTCTGGTGCGGAATGTTTCAAAATAATCTTCCGGAACGCTCAGCTGCGCATTGATCCCTTCACGCGCGATGTAGATCCTGCCGAAAACATTGAGCTCTTTCCATTCCCTCCACAGATCGTTGCGCATTTTCACCGGATCATCAATGATCACGTAGCGGTAAAATGAAAGCGTGATGCGGCGGAATTTCTCCTCCATCAGCCTTTTTCTCATTTCATCGCGATTGACCCGGTTGTGCAGATTTCCCATTGGCTGCAAATTTACATATGAATGGGACATGAGACGTGAGACTTTGGGATCAGGGAAATGATCGTTGTCATTTCGGGGATCGATCTTCTTCATCAAAACAATTAACTTTATTGGCTGTTTGAATTGAATGCAAAAGGAACAAGGGGATGAATTATCCCATGTCTCATGTCTCACATCTCAAATCATCCGGTAAAGAAGGCGAACGCTTCTCAAATTAGTACACGCTGGTAAACAGGAAAAAATGAAAAGTGACACGATACTCGTGATCGGTTCTTCCGGACAGATCGGAACGGAACTGGTGATGGAATTGCGCAAACGCTGCGGTAACGATAAAGTGGTGGCTTCGGATCTCAAATCATCTTCCGACGAAGTGATGTCGAGCGGACCGTTTGAAACACTGGACGTACTCGACAAGAATGCGCTTCATGCGATCATTAAGAAATACGATGTGAAACAGGTTTATCTTCTGGCGGCGTTGCTTTCGGCTACTGCAGAAAAGAATCCGATGTTCGCCTGGAAACTGAATATGGAAAGCCTTTTCAATGTACTCGAACTCGCACGCGAAGGGCACATCAGCAAGATCTACTGGCCAAGTTCTATCGCAGTCTTCGGTCCGACTACACCACGGGAAAATACGCCACAGTACACGGTGATCGAACCGAGCACGGTTTATGGAATAAGCAAACAGGCTGGTGAAAGATGGTGCGAATGGTATTTCAGAAAATTCAATGTCGACACGAGAAGCCTGCGTTACCCAGGACTCATTGGCTGGAAGTCGGCGCCCGGCGGAGGAACTACTGATTATGCGGTCCATATTTTTCATGAAGCGCTCAGTTCCAATAAATATGAATGCTTCCTTTCTGCCGACACCACACTTCCGATGATGTACATGCCGGATGCGATCCGTGCTACCATCGAGATCATGGATTCGCCAGCTGAAAGGATCAAAATCCGGAGTGCGTACAATCTTGCCGGAATGAGTTTTTCTCCGGCCGAGATCGCGAAGGTCGTTGCCGCGAATTGCCCTGGATTTCAAATGACTTACAAGCCTGATTTCCGCCAGCAGATCGCCGATTCCTGGCCAAAAAGTATTGATGATTCCCGTGCCCGCGCAGACTGGGGCTGGAAGCCTGAATTTGATCTTCAGAAAATGTCTTCGGACATGTTTTTGAATCTCAAAAAAATGCTTCAGAAAAGCTGAAACCCGGTCATTTTCTATCCGTATAATTCAATTAACACCACCGCTCAGCTTTGTTTCTCCTTTTTAGTCGGCGAATTTGAAGGGTTTATCGAATTTTAGGAACAATATGTGCAGTTGTGCTGTATTATTGAATAACTAAAGTCCCACAGGGTATTTGCCCGAAACAAAACCCGATGAAAAAATCTACTCTAATCCTGCTGCTGATCCTTGCTGGCGCTTTGCGCGCCTTTGCCGGAGATACTTTAACCAATCAGGTCGACGCTGCTGGTAAACGTCAGGGATGGTGGATTATTACCGGTGCCATGAAGAAGGACACCAAGTACCAGCCTACTGCGAAAGTTGAGGAAGGATCTTACAAAGACAGTCAGAAAACCGGCGTCTGGACAGAATATTATCCGAGCGGAAATAAGAAAAGCGAACTCACTTATGTAAATAATCGCCCGAACGGACATGCTGTTATGTACAATGATAATGGCACCAAATCGGAAGAAGGAACCTGGGTAGGCACGCGATGGGTGGGCGACTACAAATTGTATTACGACGATGGCACGCCCCGACAAAGTTTCAACTACAGTCAGTTGGGTCAGCGCGACGGGAAGCAGGTCTATTATCACCCGAACGGAAAAGTGGCGATCGAAGTGAACATGGTAGCGGGAAAAGAAGATGGATGGAAAAAGGAATATGATGCTGATGGAAACCTGATCCGCGAAACGTTCTTCGCTGCAGGTGTGATCGATCCTTCCAAAACAAAAGAATATCCGGCTGCGACCAAAACACCGGAGAAAGCTCCGGAAGAATCAGACATTCACGGAACAGCTCCAACCGTTACCGATCCTAACTTCAAACCGAACAAAGG
Source organism: Bacteroidia bacterium (assembly GCA_035496135.1). Classification (GTDB taxonomy): domain Bacteria; phylum Bacteroidota; class Bacteroidia; order Palsa-965; family Palsa-965. Next base: position 7,976 of record DATJEX010000286.1, on the reverse strand, counting down.
AACATTCAACGGAGAAGGCGATTGGATCCTTTATAAGAATGGCCAGATCTCTATGAAAGGCACCTTCCATCTCAAAAAACTGGTGAATGGAGAGGAAAGAATTTATGACGGAAACGGCCTTTTGATCCAGATAAAGCTCTACAAAGACGGAAAATATGTCGGCGACGGCCCATTACCAACCGACGCAAACAAGTAATTCTTCGACGAAATTATTTCTTAAAAAAGTCCTCCGAAAATTCTTTTTGGAGGGCTTTTTGTTTTGTAACTTTCCGATCAGGCAACCGTAAAACATTAGTAACCTCCATCACACACGCATGACAAGAAAATTTACATTCCTCGTTGTTCTCGCTCTTTTGTGCGGTCTTGGCCTCAAAGCCGGCGATTCGCTCGATTTTGTGGATGGCGCAGGCAAACGTCAGGGGCCATGGAAGATCACCGGCAAAATGCAGCCGACGGCGGGATACAGTGAGACAGCAATTGTTGCAGAAGGCCGTTACAAAGACAATCTTAAGGTCGGAGTCTGGATCACCTACTTCGCTACCGGGATCAAATCGAGCGAAATGACTTACGTCAATGGTCGTCCGAATGGCCCGGCCACCACTTACTTTGAGAACGGAAAGATCGAAGAGACCGGCACATGGGTCGGTTCAAGATGGACAGGAGATTACCACCGTTACTACGACACTGGCGTTGAACGTCAGCATTTCACTTACAATACCACCGGCGTCCGCAATGGAATGGCTACGTATACCAATCCGAACGGAACCAAAGAAGCGGAAGTGAATATCGTGAACGGAAAAGAAGACGGCTGGAAAAAAGAATACGATGCCAACGGAAATCTTGTCCGCGAAACATTCTACAACGGCGGTGTGATCGATAATACAAAAACCATTGAGCACGCTACCACCGCGACCGTTTCTGTTGCACCGGAAGATCCTTCAAAAGACAAAACTCCTCCTCCACCTCCCGCAAAAGTTGTGGCAACGGATAACTGGAACGGCGAAGGCCAATACACGCTCATGAAAGGCGGACAGGTAAGCCAGAAAGGAACCTTCCATGCTTATCGTCTCGTGACCGGGGAGCAGCGCATCTACGATAACAACGGATTCTGCATCCAGGTAAAACTATACGAGAACTCCAAGTATGTTGGCGACGGAGTTGTTCCGGAAGACGCGAGAAAATAATCCATTCTATACGCAAGACAAAAAAAACGCTGTGAGATTCACAGCGTTTTTTCTTTCCCACACTTGGGAACGAATTACGGATCGTACGGACATTCCAATTACAGATTTGTCGGCGCGTTTTTGTAAATTACATTGCAGGTTACATGAAATGAAAAACACCTTTCTCCTATTTTCTTTATTACTTGCATTGTCCAGCGCCGCACAGAGCGATACACTCAATCGCGTTGATTCAGCAGGAAAGAGGCAAGGCTATTGGATCGTGATAGGGAAAATGCGGAATGACAGAAACTTTTCCGATTCAGCAAAAGTGGAAGAAGGAAATTATGTGAACAGCATGAAAACCGGTTTGTGGATTTCTTACTTCCCTTCCGGAGTTAAACAAATGGAATTGACATATGTGAACAATAGGCCGAATGGACATTGCGTGATGTATTACGAAGATGGAAATAAAGAAGAAGAAGGAACGTGGCAGGGAAACCGATGGGTTGGTGATTATCATTTGTATAATGATTCAGCAGGCAACGCGGAAAGAACACAATTCAAATACAATTCAACGGGGCAGCGTGATGGTACCCAGGTTTATCCGGAACATGGACAAGTGCAGATCGAATTTCATTGGCCCAATCCTGATTCAATTAATCTCACCGACTCTGCCGGAAGAAAACAAGGCTACTGGATCATCACCGGTAAATTGAAAAATGACATGGCCTATCGTCCCGATTCAAAAGTGGAAGAAGGGAATTACCTGGATGGAAAGAAAACCGGCACCTGGATCAGTTATTACCCTACGGGCATCGTTCACATCAGCGTGCCTTATGTCAATGGAAGGATCAACGGTTATGCTTATATCTACAACGACAGAGGGCACCTGGAAGAAGAAGGAACATGGCAGGGGACACGCTGGATCGGCGAATACAAACAGTATTATGAAAATGATTCATTGCATCTCCACTTTTTTTACAACAAGCTTGGGCAACGTGATGGTGTTCAGCATTATTATTATCCCAATGGAAAAGAGATGGCAACAAGTATTTGCAACGCAGGAAAAGAAGATAACTGGCAGATGGAATATTTCGATGATGGAACACTGTATCGCAAAACTTTTTATGATAATGGAGTGATCGACGCCAGCAAAACCTGGCAGAAACCGGGAGCTTCCAATCCGCAAGAAAATCCGGATCAGACGCGTTACAATTCTGCCAATTCAAACGCCGGAATAGATTGGGGAGAAGCTGTGCTCATGAAGGATGGAAAAATTTCCATGAGAGGAACGTTTAAAGATTACAAACTAGTTGACGGAGAAGAACGCATTTACGATGTCTCCGGAAATCTCATTCAGCGCAAAGCTTTCAGGAATGGAGAATATTACGGCGATGTTCCATTGGAAGAATAATCCCCTTCTGCTTTCTGCCTACTACCTTCTGCTTTCTGCCTTTTGCCTTCTCCCTACTTTGCTACCTTTGTTTCCTCATTTATTTTATGTCCGAGCAAAAACTCTTCATTCAGAATACCCTCACGCGCAAGAAGGAACTCTTCACGCCTTTGAATCCGCCTTTCGTGGGCATGTACGTGTGCGGACCAACGCTCTACAGCGACGTGCACATCGGGAATTGCCGCACATTCACTTCATTCGATATCATGTACCGGTATCTCACCTACATCGGGTACAATGTGCGCTATGTGCGGAACATCACGGACGTAGGCCACCTCGTGGATGAGGATGCGGGTGAAGGTGAAGACCGGATCGCACGGCAGGCGCGTTTGAAAAAACTCGAGCCGATGGAAATTGTACAGCGTTATTCATTCGGTTTCCGTGAAGTGATGAGTTTACTGAATCTCCTTCCTCCTTCTATCGAGCCGACAGCATCGGGGCATATCATCGAGCAGATCGAGATGACGGAGAAGATCATCAAGGAAGGCTATGCTTACGAGAAAGACGGCACGGTGTGGTTTGATGTAGAAAAATTCGCGAAGAAGAATAATTACGGAATTCTTTCCGGCCGTTCCATCGAAGACCAGATGAACAATACGCGCGAACTCGATGGACAGGAAGAGAAACGCGGGCGTCTCGATTTCGCATTATGGAAAAAAGCAAAACCGGAACACATCATGCGCTGGAATTCTCCGTGGGGCGAAGGATTTCCCGGCTGGCATATTGAATGTTCGGCAATGAGCAGAAAATATCTCGGCGAAACTTTCGACATACACGGCGGAGGAATGGATCTCATTCCTACACATCATACCAATGAAATTGCGCAGAGTGTAGGATGCTGCGGCCATGCACCGGTCCGTTACTGGATCCACACGAATATGCTCACGCTGAACGGTCAGAAAATGTCGCGCTCACTCGGGAATGTTTTTCTCCCGGTGGAACTTTTCACCGGCATGAAGCTCGCTGCGGATTCTCCGAGTGCAACACCATCACAGGCAAAACTCGATGGCAAACATCCGCTCTTCGAAAAAGGATATTCGCCAATGACCGTGCGTTTCTTCATGCTGCAAACGCATTATTCCAGCACACTTGATTTTTCCAACGAAGCATTGCAGGCATCTGAAAAAGGTTTCCGCAAACTGATGGAAGCGATCCGTGTTCTTGAGAAACTGAAACCGTCGGCGAAATCTTCTGTTGATGTCGCCGCGATCGAAAAGAATTGCTACGACGCGATGAATGATGATTTCAATACGCCGATCCTTCTCGCACAGCTTTTCGATACGGTGAAATACATCAATTCTGTGAATGACGGAAAAGAAACGATCTCGGAAAATGATCTTGGTTTACTCCGTAAAACCATGCACGGTTTTGTGTTCGATGTACTCGGACTGAAAGACGACATCAGGGAAAATGCGGGAGACACGACCGAAGGTTTGATGCAGCTTATCATCCGCATGCGTGCCGACGCGCGCAACAAAAAAGATTTCGCCACTTCCGACCTGGTGCGTGATGAACTCGCCAAACTTCACATCGTGTTAAAAGATGGAAAAGAAGGAACCGGCTGGGAGATGAAATCGTAAATTTATTGTCAGGCCGCGATACATTTTTCAATTGCTCTTGTCAGACGGAGTAGTGAAACGTACCGAAGGTGATAAGAGCAATGGAAAAACACGCTGTCTGACCATAAATTTTACCCAGTGAAAAAATTTCTCAGCGTATTCATTTCAGCATTGGTTCTGGTTGCATGCACACCGGAAACTCCCACGGATAATAGTGGTGAAACTAATCCCCCTCCTTCCAAACCGCGCGTTGCAGGGCCAGCATTCAATGCCGATTCCGCTTATTCATTCGTCAAGACACAGGTAGAATTCGGCCCGCGCATTCCCGGAACAAAGGAACATGATGCCTGTGCAGATTACTACGTGAACAAATTGAAATCGTACGGACTTACCGTCTCCACGCAAACTTCACCGGCTACAGCATACACCGGATTATCCTTCACCCTCAAAAATATTTTTGCCCAATACAACCCGGAGAACAAAGAACGGATTCTCCTGCTCGCTCATTGGGACACACGCCCGTATTCAGATCTCGACGCTGATACGGCGATGAGAAAAAAACCATTTGATGGTGCCGACGATGGTGCGAGCGGTGTGGCTGTTCTCATGGAGATCGCACGTATCATTTCGCAGAAGGACCCGAACATTGGTGTCGATTTTCTGCTTTCTGATGCGGAGGATATGGGAGATAACGGCGGTGCAAGTGAAACCTGGTGTCTCGGAACACAATACTGGACACAGCACATGCCCGTGAATTACAATGCAAGATTCGCGGTGTTGCTCGACATGGTCGGAGGAATTCACCCGGTATTCCCACGCGAAGGAACTTCAGTCGTATTTGCCGCTTCTACTGTAGAAAAGATCTGGAGTGCGGCACAGAAGATCGGTTACGGCAATGTTTTCACGAATGATCAGACCGGTCAAACCACCGACGATCATTTGTACGTGAACGAATACGCGCGCATTCCCTGCGTGGATATCGTGCATTACGAACCTTCGAATCACGATTACCCGGAATGGCATCACAAGCAATCCGATAAAATGGACATCATTGACAAGAATACGCTGGAGATCGTTGGAAAAGTGCTGGTGGATGTGATCTGGAATGAAAACCCTCAATAGGGAACGAATTGCGAATCTCCCCGCGCTGAATGCCCGTTCACTTCGGAAATTCAAAGTGCGAACGTTCGGATTACGCATTTTCGCACTTCGAATTTTCGCATCCGCCGTCGGCGGAGGTTAGTATTTCGTTCCCTTTTTCAACAATTCCCATCGTTTTCAACAAACGGGCATAGTTATTCACACGGCCTTTCTTTTCCGGTTCTGATGCTTTTTCTTTGGTTGCCTTAAAAAATCAAATGAAAAAGATCCTCTCCCTCACATTGATCCTTACACTCGGATTGACGTTCGCAGCGAAAGCCGAACTCGTCTGGAAAACCGGGTATATCCTGCTCAACACAGGTGATTCGGTAAAAGGTGATATCCGCGTGAACACTGCCAAAGAACTTCCGCTCTTCCAGAAAGTAGCAGTGAAGATCGGCGAGGTGACCAAAACCTATAAGCCGGAGCAGGTGAAAGAGTACGCGTTCGAATCATCGAAATTCGTTTCGAGAAAAGTGGACGGTGAAATGCAGTTCCTCAAGGTGATCGTGGAAGGACAGATCAATCTCTACGAACTGCAATTCGAATTGCAGCGTGGCGATGCGATCGTGGTGGACAAAGATTATTACATCGAAAAGCAGGGCAACACCGCTGAGCCTGAAAAGATCAAGGAATCGAAATTCAAAAAGATCGTTGCCGATCTGATGGCTGATGATGCTGCGATCGTTGCAAAAGTTCAGGCCGACACGAAAAAATATGAGATCAACGACATGCAGAGTGTCGTAGAAGAATACAATTCCTGGTACAGCACCACCAACGGTAGTTTCACCGGTTCCAGGTAAGATTTTCCCTTAGTAGTAGTTTCCGCCGACGCCCTGAGAGAAGTAATTCTTTCAGGGCGCCTGGTTTTATCGGGGAACGAATTACGAATCTTCCCGAATATTCCAATTACTAATCAGGCCAATAAACAGGCCTGTCAGATCCTGCATCTTTCGACGCAAGCAGATTCGTATATTCGAGAAGATTCGTAATTAGTTCCCTCAATGAAAAAGAAATTATTTCTCCTCGACGCTTTTGCGCTCATCTATCGCTCTTATTTCGCGTTCGCCAATAATCCACGCATCAATTCCAAGGGTGCGAACACTTCAGCCGTATTTGGTTTCACCAATACGCTTCTTGAATTATTGAAAAAAGAAAGCCCTACACACATCGCTGTCGTTTTTGATACTGCAGATCCCACACACCGCCATGAGGAATTTGAAGACTACAAGGCACATCGTGAAGAAATGCCCGAAGATCTCGCCGCATCGCTTCCTTATATCGATCAATTGCTTGATGCGTTCAACATCGCGGTGATCAAGGCGCCCGGATTCGAAGCGGATGACGTGATCGGCACGCTTGCGAAAATGGCCGAGCAGAAAGGATTTGAAACATACATGATGACGCCCGATAAGGATTTCGGTCAACTTGTTTCGGAAAATATTTTCATGTACAAACCCGGATACAAAGGCGGCCCCCCGGAAAAATTAGGTGTGAAAGAGATCTGCGAGAAATATGGGATTGAACGCCCGACACAGGTCATCGACATTCTCGGACTGATGGGCGATACAGCGGATAATATTCCGGGCATTCACGGTGTTGGAGAAAAAACCGCTATGTCGCTCATCCAGCAATTCGGCAGCGTGGAGAATGTGATCAAGAACACCGATCAGCTGAAAGGGAAACTGAAGGAAAAAGTGGAGACCGGAAAAGAAGATGCGATATTTTCCAAACGTCTTGCGACGATCCTGCTCGACGCCCCGGTGAAATTCGATGAAGAATACCTGCGCGCGAAAGAAATTGACAAGGATAAAGTGCGGACACTTTTTGCTGAACTCGAATTCCGCAGACTCGCTCAGCAATTATTAGGCGAAGAAATTCCGATCGCGTCGCCCGAAGAAGCGATGGCGAATAATGGAGAGCAAAAAGAAAATAATAATCCGACCTCCGCATCGAAAAAAACAAAACCCGGACAGATCGATATTTTCGGTCACACCGGAAGTACGCAGGATGAACCGGAGGAAGAAAAAGAATCGAAAGTTTACAAGACGATCGAGAATACAAAACACTCGTACCACGTTGTAGATTCCGCTGCGGAAAGAACCAAACTGGTGAAACAACTTTCGGCGCTGAAGAATTTCTGTTTCGATACGGAAACCACCGGGCTCGATACGCTTACCGCGGAGCTGGTCGGATTCTCATTCAGCTGGGAGGCGCATGATGGATATTATGTTCCTGTTCCTCCCGATCAAAAAGAAGCGCAGAAGATCGCCGATGAATTCAAACCTGTTTTTGAGAATGAGAAGATCACGAAGACCGGGCAGAACATCAAATACGATATCAATATCCTGAAGAATTATGGCATCGAAGTGAAAGGACATTTGTTCGACACGATGATCGCTCATTATCTTCTTCAGCCCGATATGCGTCACGGCATGGATCTGCTCGCCGAAACGTATCTCGATTATTCACCCGTGAGTATTGAAACGCTGATCGGGAAAGGAAAGAATCAACTCTCGATGCGCGATGTGCCGGTGGAAAAAATTTCTGAATACGCCGCGGAAGACGCCGACATCACGTTTCGTCTCCATGGCGCGCTCCATGCACGGCTGGAAAAGTCGCCGGCGCTGCTGAAGGTGTACGAAGAGATCGAGATGCCGC
>DATJEX010000285.1:0-8372 GCA_035496135.1 Bacteroidia bacterium | reverse complement strand
TGCGAAATCGGGATGCGAGAAGATCACATCGGCCGCATCGGGTCCGCTTGGATAAATAAGATTGATGACACCGTCCGGAACTCCTGCTTTGCGGAAAATTTCCATGAGCACATTCGCGGAATATACTTGTGTGTTGGAAGGTTTCCACACGACCACATTTCCCATCATCGCGCAGGATGTCGGAAGATTTCCGGCGATGGCAGTGAAGTTGAATGGTGTGAGCGCATAAATGAATCCTTCGAGTGGACGCCATTCGAGACGGTTCCACATGCCGGGCATGGAGTTCGGTTGTTCGTTGTAGATCTCCGTCATGTATTTCACATTGAAGCGGAGAAAGTCGATGATCTCGCACGCGGAATCAATTTCGGCCTGGAACGCATTTTTACTCTGGCCCAGCATGGTCGCTGCGTTGAGTTTCGCGCGATAAGGACCGGCAATGAGATCGGCAGCTTTCAGGAAAATACTGGCGCGGTGTTCCCACGAAAGATCGGCCCATTTCTTTTTTGCTGCGAGTGCCGCGCGAATGGCAGCGGCAATATGTTTCTTATCACTCTTGTGAAAATAGCCGAGCGTGTGTTTATGATCGTGCGGTGGAGCCATGCGCACTTTCACGCCACTCTTCACTTCCTGTCCGCCGATGTACATGGGAACTTCGATCTGTTTGGAGCGGAGTTCTTTGAGCATGGCCTGCAATTCTTTTCGTTCTGCAGAACCGGGTGCGTATGATTTGATCGGTTCGTTGATGGGATTCGGGACGTGATAAATTCCTTTCGGCATGACTGTGGTTTTTAGAATTGACTGATGTACTAAAGCGGGAACGAATTGCGAATCGGTGCGAAAATGCGAAGTGCGAACTTGCGAAGATCCGAATGGTTCGGGTGAGTGGTTTTTTTGAGTAGACAAATGTACTAAGGGGGGATGAATTACGAATGGCGCGAATATGCTAATTACGGATAATTACGATAACTGAATTTGAAGCACTGCACTTCTTCATTAGCCCGGATGCCCGCAGATGCCATGCATGGCGAGGCAGCCGGAGGAAAGGTCTTCTGAAATGCGCAGTTCTTGCTCCTCGTCAGCAAATCGACTCATCGGCAAATCGGCACATCACTTGATATCTGCCATTTTCTTCGAAAGGATGTTGAAGAAATTTCCGAGCGGACCGGTGACCATTGGGCGGATGAAGATGGGAATGTCGGCATTGAAGACGAGCTGGCCGGTACAGGAATTGTCGCCGGTCTTTTTGATGAGCGCGTCGAGTGTGAACGGGAACGGAACTTTTCCGCCGTTCGATTCCATCGCGATCTTTTCAAACGGTGTGGTGGAAACGATCTTCAGTGCGACCTCTGCCATTCCGCTCACTTTGAACGAACACGTATCCTTCGTGCATTTCCAGTCGGTGACGGAAGAAGGCATGAGTTTGCCGAAGTTGTTGAAGTCGGAGAGGAAATTGAAAACATTCTCCTGGGAATTATTTATTGCGGTGATGTCGGATTCGATTGTTGTCATGGTTTATTTCAGTTATTTCTTTTGTACGAACTACGAAATTGGCGAATATGCTAAATACGAACGCGCGAAAATTCGCCAAAGATCTATAATGTACTCTTATTCGCTTTCGCGTCTGATAATGTTAGTGAATTTGTAGTACGCGTATTCGTCAATTTCGTAGTTCGTACAAAAGCTCACGCTCCCCATTCTGATGGACTCTTCCTCCAGTCCTCGAGTGCTTCGATGTCTGCTTCGGTGACGTAGTTGTCTTTCACGGCCTGGCGGATCATGGATGGATAATCGCAGAGGGTGATGAGTTTCACATCGGACTTTTTGAAATTGTCCGTTGCATTCTGGAATCCGTAGGTGAAAATAGCGGCCATTCCTTTCACATCGCACTTTGCATCGCGCAGGGCTTCCACTGCTTTGAGGCTGCTTCCGCCAGTAGAAATAAGATCTTCCACCACCACTACGCTCTGCCCGGCTTTGATCTCACCTTCGATCATATTGCCGAGTCCGTGCTTTTTCGGTTCGGGGCGGACGTATACAAAAGGTAAACCCATTTCTTCGGCCACGAGTACACCAATGGCGATCGCACCTGTTGCCACTCCGGCGATGACATCCGGTTTTGGAAAATTGCTGTTGATGACCTGGACGAACTGCTGTCGGATATATGTGCGTACCTTCGGATGAGAAAGTGTTTTGCGGTTGTCGCAATAGATCGGCGACTTCCAGCCCGAAGCCCAGGTGAACGGGTCTTGCGGTTGGAGTTTTACAGCTTTGATCTGGAGCAGGAATTCCGCGACTTTCGCAGCGATAGCAGCGTTGGTAACCATAGGTGACAAATGTATAAAATCTTCATCAACAACATTCCGCTTCACTTCACTACGCCGGACGACCGCGTGGAATTCCGGAACAGAACGTTGTGGATAAGGGAACCGCAAGATGCAGAGATCAACGAATTGCTTAACGTTACACATACGCACAAGGAATTGTTCTATGAAATTTTTCTCGTCGGAAAAGATCCGAGGATCTTATCTGAAAGATTCGCTTCGGCCTGCAAATTAATTGAAGCCGCGGGTGGACTCGTGCACAACATGGAAGGAAAAATTCTGCTGATGATGCGCCATGGGAAATGGGATCTGCCGAAAGGAAAAGTGGAACATGGAGAGAAGATAAGAGATGCGGCGTTGCGCGAAGTAGAGGAAGAATGCGGCGTGAAGCACCTGAGGGTCGTGAAAGAACTTGCTCCTACTTATCACACGTATGTCCAGGATGACAAATACATTCTGAAAAAAACGCACTGGTTCGAAATGGAATCGAGGATCGAATCTCTATTGATGCCGCAAACCGAAGAAGGCATCACCGAAGTGAAATGGATGACTAAGGAAGAGGTGAAGAAAGCGATGGAGAATACCTACGCGTCGATCAGGGAAATTCTCTCAAGATAGTTGCTTGTGTTTGTTGGTTGCTTGCGTTTGTTGGTTGCTTCTCTTGGTTGATTGTGTTTGTTGGTTGCTTGCGTTTCTTTATCAACATGAAACTGAAGCAACTCAAGAAACCTAAGCAACACAAGAAACTCAAGCAACTCAAAAACTACCGGTCCCCTATTCTTACAAACGGCGGAGCTTTTGGATTCTGAATGCGGTAAAGATCGTATTCGAGATCGCCCGTTGGATTGTCGGCGGGAGAGCGGAATAATTTTCCGTCTTCATCAATGAGAAATCCGACAGGAGTCACGTAAAGATTGTAATCCTCTTTTGTTTTCTGGTAGCCTTCGTAATGCAGGATGGTCCAGTTGTATTTCGGGTTCGCTTTCAGGAACGCGTTGTAGGCATTCGTATCATCATCGATGCAAACGCTCACGAAAATTATTTTCTTCCCGTATTTTTTCTGCAGATCGGCAGCGTACCGCATTTCATCGAGCGCGTGCGTGTTCCACGTCTGGAAGAAAAACAGATAGACATATTTCCCGTGCAGTGAATCGAGAATGCTCACTTCCTGGTGTTTCCTGTTCATAGCGAGGAACAACGGTGCCGGCGTTCCGACTTTCATCTTGGTGTAAATGGCAATGATGTTTCGCGCGATGCGGCGATGTTCGGCGATCCTGCTTCTCGTGGAAGCCTGCAACGCAATAGCAAGAATCGCTTTCGGATTGTAAACCGAATTATCATACAGCTCATACAAACCTTTCAGCATGACGAGTTCGCGCAACGTATCATTCGCCAGCCAGGGAAGTCTTTTCATCGTTCCCATCAAACTATCGTAACTCACCAGGTTGTTGATCGCGTATGGAATTCCTTCTCCTTCTTTCCTGATCGACCATTTGTACATGTAATTCTGGAAAAATGTATTGAAGAATTCCATGTAAGAGGAATTGTGATAATAGATCGGTTTGTCCACCACATATTTTTTTGCGGTCAATACCTGCGCATGAAATGTCGCGTCTTCCATCGAGGCGAGTGAATAATCCATCCATGGTTTGAAATACGGATTCTTCACCCACGCGTATTCCTGGTCCATCCGGTCGTGAAATCCGTCGATGGCAGTAGTGGAATCTTTCGTCACGAATTCCATGTAATTCTCTTTCCACCATTCGGTGAATTTGGTGTTGTAATCATCCGCCAGGAAATTCATGTCGGTGGAATCGGAAACATACACATTGAGCGGAACAGGATAATCGACTTCGGGATTCACCTGCGCTTTCGGGTCACGATCGGAAAAGATGATCTCTGTTTTTCTTCCCGGTTCGCCAAAGACGACTCCGTGCGTTTTTTTACTGCGGATGGTGATCCGTTCAATCTGCGTCAATTCAAACGTGAGGGAGAATTTTCCGCTGTCGCCCACGATTCCTTCCGCGAGTTTGATCTCCGTTCCGGTGATGTAATCATCTTGTGAATACGCCGCGATCACATTTCCGTCACGGTTTTCCGCAACGCCGAAAATGGTGCACATATTGTTCTGCGCATGCATAGTATGCATCACAAAAAACAATAAAATGACAAGAGACCGTTCAAGCCGCATGCTTTGTTTTTTCAAAACCTGTGCCGTTTTCAATAGGGTGGATGTAATGCCCAATGGATTTTAAACTTTGAGATCGATTCCTGGTGGAACAAAACGGGACGCATCGCCCCCGTTTCTTACTATATCACGGATAATCGTGGAATTTATTGCGGAAAGTTCCGGTGTCGGCAAAATAAAAATGGTTTCGATCTCGTCGGCCATGGAATGGTTCATCTGCGCGATAGCCTTTTCGAATTCGAGATCGGTGGTGGTGCGGAGTCCGCGGACAATGAATTTCGCGTTCTTGCTCCGGCAATAATCGATCGTGAGGCCGGTAAAGGAATCTACACTCACTCTTTTTTCATCCCTGAACGTATTGGCGATCCAATGCATTCTCTTCTCAAGCGGGAAATAATAATTCTTGTGGCTGTTGATTCCGATCGCGACGATCACATTATCGAACAAAGGAAGAATACGACGCACGATGGATTCATGTCCTCGTGTGAACGGATCGAATGAGCCGGGAAAAACCGCCGTTTTCATATTGGTAATTGGTTTCTTGTGTTTGTTGGGTTTCTTGTGTTGCTTGGGTTTCTTGTGTTGCTTGGGTTTCTTGTGTTTGTTTAGAAATGCAACACAAGCAACTCATGCAACATAAGCAACAAATACAACCAGTCAACTACTAAAGATACTGAAGATAACTTTACCATACGAACGCTGTTCTTTCAAATGAGAAGTATCTGCAAAAACGGTTCTTGCCGAATGTTCGATGATGAGCAATCCGCCCGGGGCGAGAATTCCATTTTCAAAAATAAGTCCGGGTAATGTTGAGCTTTCCTTCTGGTCGAATGGCGCGTCAGCGAAAATAAGGTCCCACTGCGCGAATTTTTTCCGGATGAAAACATAAGCATCCATTTTCGTCACTTTCACCTGCGGCATGTCCAGTTTCTTCGCCGTTTCGGCTATGAAACGCACACAATGGAAATCGGAATCGACACTCACGATATCCGGGCATCCGCGTGATGCGAGTTCATACGTGATATTACCGGTACCGGAAAAAAGATCGAGGGCTTTTGTCCTGGTGAGATCAATCCTGTTGTTCAGTAAATTGAACAAACCTTCTTTTGCATAATCCGTCGTTGGACGAACCGGAAGATTCGATGGGGCAGAAATGCGTTTGCCTTTGTGTTCGCCTCCTATTATTCTTATCATACGGATGAAGGTGTCCCGATAGCTATCGGGAGTGAAAGTGAAAAAGGGAATTGCGCGTTCACGAAAAATAATGCAGCGAGAAAAGCGCGTAATGATAATGAGAAGGGAATTGCTCAAATCCTTTGGCGAATTTCGCATCGACGGGTGAAGCGCCGAGTGAAACATTGCGAACATATTTCCGGATGAGCATTACCACGGAAGAATCGGCTGCGATCTCCCCGACGACATCCACTTCCATCTGGTCGGGATTCATTTTAAGCTGCTCGCAGGAAAAAAGCAGGTAATAGATGAGATCTTCCGAAGTCTGGTACTGAAAAGTATTCGCGAGAATGAGTTTTCCTCCTTCTGAAATGACGAGATCGAATCGTTCGCGCTGCACATGCACGAGCGCACGACGACCGGTCTTCGCTTTATTCACCGAGAGCGTCCGCTCAATGAGCGACGACAGATGATGATGAATGCGCGCCTGTGAAAGTTTTCTCACCTGCCGCATCAATTCCTTCTCATTCGCATACAACAAACGCGTATCGGCATTGCGCAACTGATCGGAAGAAATTTCATCGGCATCTGTCAGCGGGTGATTGAATCCCAGGAATTCCTTCGCCTTGTCCGATTCAAAAAAAGCAGAAGGCACGAGCGTGAACCGTTCCGTTACCATCATCACATCCGTGCGTTTGAATCCATTCGTCAGCCATTCGTGTTCACCGATGATCCGTCCGACCTTTTCAGCTAGTTCCTTTTCAGAATTGACCTTCCTGAATTCATACGATTCGAACGCAAGAAAAGTATTGCTGATGTTATCCAGCACCGCGATCGACATTCCTTTCAAACCTATTTCGGCAACGAGGCAGAATTTTCCCGATTGCGCAGGATCAAAAGCAGCATCGGCAAAAGAAATGTTCGGCTGAATGGAGCGTATGGTGGGCATGAGTGACAAAGATACTCAACAGGGGACGAATTACTAATCGCGGGTAGCGGATCAGTTTGAGCAAACGCACAATCCAGTGTCAGGTTATAAAACACTGACACCACTTCAAACTGACCCACTACCTAATCGGACTGATACCCGAATGTTCTATGAACTGTATAACTAAAGCACCAATGGAAGAGGATAATCCCGAGCTACGATTTGTATATTCGTGCGATTTGAGATCAGTTCCCTCTCCCGTGCATTTTCATCTCGAAATACTGAAGAAACTTCCGTTCGAACCTACCACGCGTCAGCGCGAGGCGGCCATTGAACTGGAGAAATTTCTCGGCAACGAAGATCCGCACCGCATTTTCATTCTGCGCGGATACGCCGGTACGGGAAAGACGAGCCTCGTGAGTGCGCTGGTACATGCGCTGCGTGCGATAAAAATGAAATCGGTTTTGCTTGCACCAACAGGCCGCGCCGCGAAAGTGCTTGCTTCTTACTCGGGAAAACAGGCTTCGACCATTCACAAGAAGATCTATTATACTTCAGGAAATACAGAAGGGCCTTTCTTCACGCTGCAGAAGAATACAAACTCCGATACACTTTTCATCGTGGATGAAGCCTCGATGATCGGCTTGGGAAATAACGAGAAAGGATTGTTCCCGCAGAGTTTGCTTGAAGATCTGTTCACGTACGTTTTTCACAATGAGAATTGCCGTTTGCTGTTCGTTGGAGATACCGCACAGCTTCCACCGGTTGGAATGAGTGTGAGCCCGGCGCTGGATGCGAATTATCTTAAATCAACTTTTAAAATTCCTGTTCACCTCGTCGAATTGAATGAAGTGGTGCGACAGGAAATCGATTCCGGAGTTTTGTTCAACGCCACACGGTTGCGGTTGAGTATTGCGGAAGGCGGAAAAGAATTGCCGAAATTCATCCTGAAAGATTATCCCGATATGACGCGTGTGGTTGGACAGGAGCTGATCGAGGACCTGGAATATTCCTATCGGCATTACGGCTATGATGAGACGATCGTGATCTGTCGTTCGAATAAACGCGCGAATATTTACAACCAGCAGATCCGTACAAGAATCCTCTGGCGGGAAGATGAAATTTCGGCGGGTGATCACCTGATGATCGTGAAGAATAATTATTTCTGGCTGCCCGAAGGATCGAAAGCGGGTTTCATTGCCAATGGCGATTACGCGCGCATCGTGCGCATCCGGAAATTCCACGAGATGCATGGATTCCGCTTCGCCGACATCACGATCGAATTGCTGGATTATCCCGAAGAGCCTGAACTAGACGTGCGCATCATTCTCGATTCCATTTACACCGAAGCACCTGCATTGACGCCGGTACAATCGCAACAGCTTTATGAAAAAGTCTCGGAAGATTATGCCGATCTTTCCAAGGGAGCGCGTTACAAAAAGATGAAAGAAGATCCGTACTACAATGCACTGCAGGTGAAATTCGGTTACGCCGTCACCTGCCACAAAGCACAGGGCGGACAATGGAAATCTGTTTTTGTAGAGCAGGGATATCTTACTGACGAAATGATCAACACGGAATTTTTACGATGGCTTTACACCGCGTTGACGAGAACGACTGAGAAATTGTATCTCGTTGGATTCAAAGAGGAGTTCTTTTAACCTTTTTCAACGGGTGAATATGAAAGGAAAGGTGAAAGGGGGCTGGCATGTGGAATAAGACACGGGTGAAAGTGAAGGTGAAGATGAAGAAAATGCGGAGA
>DATJEX010000284.1:0-3314 GCA_035496135.1 Bacteroidia bacterium | reverse complement strand
TGAGCCACTCCTGGTAGATCGACGCACCTTCTTTGTGTGCGGAACCATTTTTCACTGAATCCTGCAGTTTCTTGTTGCTTTCGGTCCAGTTGTTCATCAGCTGTTTCTGTGTTTCCAGCCACGATTCGAAAAAATTCTTGTTTTCCATGATTTTTTGCTTGTAACTTGTTGATTATATGATAATTATGCTTTGATTCCGTAAACGAGGGTGCAAAGGTAGTTTTTTTTCGGTAAAAGTCAAGTTGGTAGGTAAAATATTTTAATTGGTCGAACTAAAGTCTTTATCCGTGGACAAAGGTGGAAGGCGAAGGTCAATCTTTCATTACCCGCCGGTTATTTCTACCTTTTTTATCAAACATCTGGTCAGCATCCGTGTTTCATCAGCCGTTATTCTCGTCCGGGACATATCAGCAGGGATCCGGATATGAATTTTGGAAATAGTGGGGTGCGTGAGAACGATCCGTGATTAATCCGTCGTTCATCTTCCTGATCGATGATGTCATCGTGCAGTATGATTTGAAATTGGTCACCGCAAAAAGTCGTATTCTATTTTAGTCCCTGCTATTTTTATGAATGATTGCACCATCCTAACGATATAAAAAACATTTTCATGTACAACCAAACGACAACGAAAATTTGCATGTTCAGGAATCAATTGATAATGGGCGCGGCAATTCTCACTTGCCTTCAATTGCATGCTTATTCCGTTTATCATTTTACTGGAACAGGAACATGCCCTAACCAGGATCTTACCATCACTTCTCCTTTTCCGAACGCCATTCATTCCCCGGTGAGCACGAATAATATCAATTGTGTCGTGGCCAACGATGTCCTCTCGAATGACAGCTGGAATCAATCGGCGACGCTTGATACTTCGCAATATGTTGAATTCAGTGTCGCTGCTGCCGATCCATGCCATTACCTGCAAATAGATAATATTTCTTTCAATCAATTTGCTTCTGCTGCCGTCTCGGCCACATGGCATGTACGTTCCGATGCGGATAATTTCGCTGCTGATCTGGGGTCCGGTTCTGTTGGTACAACTTCATTTACAGAAGTGATCACACTTTCTCCTTCCTCATTTTATCTTGTACCCGAACGGACTTTTCGCATTTACATCACCGGGATGAATTCCGCTTCTACTGTGTGGACGCTTGACGACATCGGAATGCTGGGCACGACCGGTTTCATCGTTCCCGGAACATATTATGCCGATGCAGACGGTGATGGTTATGGAGACCCGGCCGTATCCATACAATCGTGTGTAGCAGTTGCCGGTTATGTACAGGACAATACAGATTGCAATGATGCCAATTCCGTAATGAATCCCGGAATGCTGGAAGTATGTGACGGCATTGATAATAATTGCAACGGGCTCATTGATGATAATCCAACAAATGGTTTTCTGTTCTACCAGGATATTGACGGGGACGGTTACGGTACGACCAACTCGACGGTCATGGCATGTTCGCTACCCAGTGGTTATGCCTCTTTCCAGGGCGACTGCGATGATCTCAATCCGAACACACATCCCGGTGCTGCTGAAACATGTAATGGTGTCGACGACAATTGTAACGGAACAATAGATGATAATGCCATCGATGCAGCACTTTGGTATGATGATGAGGACCACGACTCGTACGGCGATGTGAATTTCACCGTAATGGCTTGTTCCTGCCCGATCGGATTTGTTGGAATCGGCAATGACTGCAATGATCTTGATCCGAATATTTACCCTGGCGCGTTCGATATTCCGGATAATGGAATTGATGAAGATTGCAGTGGTTCCGATTCGATCACCGGCATTCAGGATCATGACATCAACAACGCATCTTTCACGATGTTTCCGAATCCGGCCGATGACAGAATCACGATCAACCTTTCCGGAAAATGGGACCCGGTCATATCCATGGAAATCTTTTCGGCAGACGGACGAATCATCCTGCAGAATCGTATCAGTACCAATGCGCCGGTTTTCGAACTGAATATTTCAGCGCTCTCCCCCGGTTCCTATCTCATCATTCTGAAAGACGATCAGCATCTGTCGCAGCTTAGATGGACGAGATGGTGATCGATCAGAATTCTTTTGTCAGGATGGATGAATGCGGCGAAAAATACATTCGCTACATTTGGAATTCATCATTTCCGCAAAACTATGATCGAACAGGGAACCACCTACAACCACACCTTCCGATTCACCCAGAAAGAAGTTGAATTATTTGCCGAAGTCACCGGCGATAAAAATCCCGTGCATCTTGACGCGGCTTATGCTGCGAAGACAATGTTCAAACGCCCGATCATGCATGGATTTCTCGGCGGAAGTGTTCTTTCCAAAGTTTTTGGAACATTATTTCCCGGCGAAGGAACGATCTATCTGAAACAATCCATGTCGTTCATGCGCCCGATGTTCGTCGACACCGATTACGAAGTGCGCATGACAGTGAAAGAAGTGAATAAAGAAAAACACCGCGCGATCGTGGAAACGAATATCGTGGATAAAAATTCCGGGGATGTGGTGTTGAGTGGAGAAGCGACGGTGATGAACGTTGACCGGATCTGATCAATCGATAGACGCCTTGGTCTTGTTCTGGTAGAGGAACGCCTGTGGATTCTGCAGACGAAGCATGATCTCTACGCCGCCTCTTGAATTGGTGACGGTTTTGAGCCCGGAAATATTCAGATCATAACTCACTCCGAAAGCATAGGAAGCAAATTCAAATCCGAAGTACGGCGCAACAGCATCCTTGTTCCTGTAATATCCTCCCATCAGTACAGATCCGCCTTTGATGAAGCCTGTGATCTTCGCAGCTTCCTTCATCTCGAATTTCATCAGCATTCCCACCGTGATCTCATTTTGTTTCCCCTGTTCCATCACCAATAATGAAGGACACAATGCCAAGTTGGTATTCGTCACCTGGAACATTCCTGCTGCATGAAGCGTGATCCTCGGATGCATCTGGTCGTCTGTTCCGAGAAAACTCATGTCCGGGCGATTGATGTGCATGATGGAAATTCCCGCGTGAAAATTCGTTTCATCATTCGACGTCATCGAGCGGCTTTGTTTTCCGTATGTCCAGAGAAAGCCCGCACCGAAATCAGGGCTCACGCGCGAACGATCGAGTATTTCTCCGGATGGCGCATTGGGATCATATCCATTCGGGCCATACTGAAGATTCCAACGGAGTGCATCAGCGGAAATACTGCTTTGTATCATTCCACCGATCAATCCACCTGAGAAGGCGTTGTAATCATCGAGTCGCGCGTGATAAGCGATACTCATGTCAAAATAATTCGTGCGCAGCGATCCGTCTCCT
>DATJEX010000283.1:0-7685 GCA_035496135.1 Bacteroidia bacterium | reverse complement strand
CGTTTCGTGCCATACCAGCGTAACCGGACGCCGGGAAAAGGTATAGGATATTTCAATTTCTGAATTGTTATGCTCTTCCAGTCTTCTCTGCAGGTCGTTGGTCACGCCAACATAATAGGAGTCGTCAGCGCATTTTAATATGTAGACAAAATATTCCTTGTTCATGGAGCAAAAGTATATCTGAACAATGGTGTTAGTCGGTAGTTAATTGGATAATCGGTTTAGTAAAGTTCGTAGATGCACTTCATCAATTTTCGGTACGTTTTCCTTTTTGTCAGACTGAGTGCGTTCTTGTCAACCCTCGATACATTCGCCGTTGGCGAACACTCGGTCTGACAAGAACGTGTATCGAAGGCTGGCAAAAAGGAAAATGTATCGATGCGGGCAGGACTGAGATGTGAAGTTTTCCGATTATCTTTATCCTTCTTCGCCAATGAAAAAACTCATTTTCCTTCTTTCGCTTGTAACCGTAAACCTTTTTTCGCTGAAAGGTTTTTCACAAGCCTCGCAAATCCCTTTTTCCATCGAGATAGAGCCTGTTGTTGCAGGGCCAATGCCCGGCATGCATTCTTTCGCTTTTGCGCAATCGGGATCGAAATGGCTTTTTGTCGGCGGACGGACAAATGGTCTTCATGGATTTTCCACCAATGATAATTTCGATGTGACGTACGCGAGCGGAATGATCACCGTGATCGATACCGCGACATGGAGCGTTTACACTTCTACACTCGGCGTATTGCCGACCGCTGAAGCAGATCCGCTGCGCGCGACGAATGCACAGTTCACGCGCATCGGTGATTATCTCTACATCGCAGGCGGATTCGGTTGGGACAGCATCGCGCATGGTTACCGCACCTTTCCTGTCTTGACGGCGATCCACGTCGACAATATGATCAACGCGGTGGTGAACGGAACACCCATCGCTCCGCACATCCGGCAGATCACGGATACTAATCTTCGTGTTTGCGGCGGACAGATGGTGAGTAAAGATTCGGTGTGCACGCTTTTCTTCGGACAGGTTTTCACCGGAAGATATTCCGATCCGCCGGCTCCGACGTTCACACAGACCTACACGAATGAAATAAAGAATTTCACGATCAGTGATGACGGAACAACGATGGCGATCAATGCCTATTATACGATCCCCGACACGAATAATTTCCACCGGCGTGATCTGAATGTCGGGCCTGTTGTTCACCCGGACGGAAGTTTCGGCTGGTATGCGTACAGCGGAGTTTTTCAGAAAGACCATGAAGTGCCCTGGCCTTATCCCATCAGCTATGATGCGACGAGTGGTTACGCTGTTGATTCTTCTTTTTCGCAGAACATGAATAATTATACCTGCCCGATGTTGCCTGTTTTCGATTCGGTGCAGAAGAATATGTACACGGTTTTCTTCGGCGGATTCAGTTTGAATGATTACGATCCGGTGAGTGGAATACAAACGCAGGATACGCTTGTTCCGTTCGTGAGTGATATTTCTGTACTCGTGCATGGCCAGACCGGTTTGTGGGCGCAGGTGCCGCTGTCGTTGCAGATGACGGGTTTGCAGGGAGGAAATATGCAGTTCGTTCCGCTTTCAACGGTTCCGTCTTATTCGAATGATGTGGTGAATCTTCGTGCCGTTGGCGGAAGAATTCTCGCAGGATATCTTGTTGGAGGAATTGTTTCTTCCCAGCCGAATCTTCCTCCGCTCACGTGGGCGAATGATACGGTGTATCGCGTGTACATCACGCCGGATGTGAACCTGCTCGATGTGAATGATCCGTCAGTCGCCGGAACGATCGATGTTTTTCCGAATCCGGCGAATTCGAATTTCACCGTGCGCGTGCATGATGCGGGTGAAGTGAAGATCGATGTGATGGATGCGCAGGGAAAATTTTATTACTCGGAAGAACATTACGGTTTGCGCGACGCGAATTTTTCCACGAGTGATCTTGCGAATGGGATTTATTTCGTGCGGGTGATCTGTGGCGATAAAGTTTCGGTGCAGAAGCTGATGATCGTAAGATAGAAGAGGGGTAGGGCAGTAGGGCAGAA
This sequence comes from Bacteroidia bacterium, assembly GCA_035496135.1. Classification (GTDB taxonomy): domain Bacteria; phylum Bacteroidota; class Bacteroidia; order Palsa-965; family Palsa-965. Next base: position 5,645 of record DATJEX010000283.1, on the reverse strand, counting down.
TGGAAGTAGTGGGTCCTGTTTCTGATTTTCTATACAAATCTTCCTTACTTCTCTTCTTCCCTCCTTCCATTCTCTTAAATTTGAGCAATGCCTGAACGCATAGACCTTTTCGCAGATATCATTCTTCCGCTTCCGATCGCGAATGTGTATACGTACCGTGTGCCGCAGGAATTGAATGATGTGCTGACGGCCGGAGTGAGAGTGGTGGTGCAGTTCGGGAAAAAGAAACTGTATTCTGGGATCGTTGAGAAAATTCACAGCAGCGCTCCTGCTTACACGGCGAAGTACATCGAATCACTCATTGATGAACGGCCGGTGGTGCAGGAAAAGCAACTCGCTTTCTGGAAATGGATGAGCGAATATTATCTCTGTACAAAAGGAGATGTGATGCTCGCCGCACTTCCTGCAGGACTGCGTTTGTCGAGTGAGACCAAGATCGTGCTGAATGAAACCTGGGATGGAGACCGCGCGACACTGAACAACGATCAATTCTCGGTGATCGAAGCGCTTGATGTGCGGAAGACACTGACGATCGAAGAGATGGTGGAATTACTGCAGAAGAAAACCGTTTACCCGATGATCAAGGAACTCTTGGAGATCGGTGTGATTCTCGTTTACGAAGAACTCCAGCAGCGTTATCATCCGAAATATGAAACGTATGTTCGTTTGGCGGATGCATACGAAGACGAAGAAAAACTGAAGGAAGCTTTCGCGCAGCTTGAAAAGAAATATTTCAAGCAACTGGAAACGCTCATGGCGTTCGTTCATCTCAGCGATCGGTACGGGAAGAAGAATCCCCAGATACGGAAATCCGATCTGCTGAAAACTGCCGGCGCTTCGCTCAGTTCACTCAAATCTTTGGTGAAGAAGGAGATTCTCATTGAAGAAGAACTGGAAGTGTCACGTCTGCTGCATAAACAGGGTGAAGGGAAAGATCTCGTGCTGAGCGTGCATCAGCAGGAAGCGTTTGATAAGATCAAGGAAGAATTCAAAACGAAGGAAGTCTGTTTGCTGAAAGGAATAACCTCCAGCGGAAAGACGGAAGTGTACATCAAATTCATCCGTGAGCAAATGGAATTGGGAAAACAGGTTTTGTACCTGCTTCCTGAAATTGCGTTGACGACCCAGCTCATCGTGCGTTTGCAGAAACATTTCGGCGAAAAAGTTTTTGTCTATCATTCCCGGTACAATGAGAATGAACGCGTGGAAGTGTGGAATGAAGTTTTGAAGAACGAACCGCTCGTGGTGATCGGTGCGCGCTCTGCTGTTTTTCTTCCGTTCGCTCAGTTGGGAATCGCGATCATCGACGAAGAGCATGATTCTTCTTTCAAGCAGAACGAACGTGCGCCGCGCTACAACGCCCGCGACTGTGCGATCTGGCTCGCGCGGGAACACAACGCGCATGTGATCCTCGGTTCGGCGACACCCTCGATCGAGACATTTTACAAGACGAAGGATAAAAAGTTCGGTTACGCGGAACTGACCGAACGTTACGGCGGATCATCATTGCCGCATATCGAGATCGTGGACATCAAGGATGCGACGCGGAAGAAACTGATGAGTTCGCATTTTTCTCCAACGCTCGTGGAGAAAATGACGGGCGCGCTGGAGAAGAAGGAGCAAGTGATACTTTTTCACAACCGACGCGGATTCGCACCTTCCATCGAGTGCCAGGACTGCGGACATATTCCGCATTGCGTGCGCTGTGATGTGAGTCTCACGTTTCACAAGCATTCGAACCAATTGCGTTGTCATTACTGCGGATGGACGATGAATCCGCCTTCGCATTGCGAGGCCTGCGGGAATGTGGACCTTCGCATGAAAGGTTTCGGCACGGAGAAAATTGAAGAAGAGCTTCAGCTCATTTTTCCCGATGCGAAGATCGCGCGCATGGATCTCGACACGACGAGAGGAAAATTCGCACTGCAGAAACTCGTGAATGATTTCGAAGAAAAGAAAATTGATATTCTCGTGGGAACGCAGATGGTGACGAAAGGACTCGACTTCGAGAATGTTTCGCTTGTTGGAGTTCTGCAGGCCGACCAGCTGATGAATTATCCCGACTTCCGCGCGGTGGAACGCAGTTATCAATTGATGTCGCAGGTGGCGGGACGAGCGGGCAGGAGAGAACAGCAGGGAGAAGTGATCATACAAACGTTCAATCCCCAACACCCTGTGATCGACTGCGTGATGCATTCCGATTATTTCCGGATGTATGAGAATGAAATTGTGGAGCGCAGGGAATTTCATTATCCACCGTTCCATCGTTTGATCCGGTTGACCTTGAAATCAAAGGATCATATTCTCCTCGATGAAGCGGCGCTGCATTTCGCGAACACGCTGCGTTCTCACTTTGCAGACCGAATTCTCGGGCCGGAATTTCCGCCGGTGTCGAAAGTGAGAGATGAATTCCTGAAAAATATTTTAGTCAAGATCGAGAGTGAAGCGAATATCTTCTCGGCGAAGCTGATGATCGCGAGGGAGATCGCTGCGTTGCGGGTTCATCCGGATTTTAAGAAAGTAACTGTTGTTACTGATGTGGACCCTATGTAGTTGAGGGAGGATTACAGATTTTCTACGGAGAATACAGATTACGGATGTAGACGGATTTACAGAACATAGTTCACATAGTGTATTGATGAGAATAAAATATTCGAAAGAAATAGCCTGATGAAATCCATTTTTCTCCTCCTCATTTTATTCGCAAGCTCCTTCCTGGTAATTCGCTGTGACAGTTCACCGAAAAAAAATATTTCGCCGCCCGATCCTAATTCCGTTCAGATCGGTTCTATGATCTGGATGAAGAAAAATCTTTCCGTGTGCACATTCCGCAATGGTGATACGATCCCCGAAGCGAAGAACGATTCGGACTGGAAGAAGATCTGCGCGGAAGGAAAACCGGCGTGGTGCTATTATGAAAACGATCCGGGGAATGGTGACAGTTGTGGAAGAATGTATAATTGGTTTGCAGTGACTGATGTGCGCGGGCTTGCTCCTGCAGGCTGGCATGTGGCAAGCCACCAGGAGTGGATGACGCTGGTCGAGTCGCTTGACGGGATAGGGAGAGCGGGAAAGAAACTGAAACTTCCTTCGGGCTGGGATATTTCGGACAGCACTTACAACACGAGCGGTTTTTCCGCTGTTGCTGCAGGCGAACGTCATGTGGATGGCGGATTCAGCAGCCTCGGACGTTTGACCACATGGTGGACATCATCTGATTATAATTATGATTATGCGTGGGAGGTCAACCTGCTTGACATCAATGACTATGTGAATATGGATTACATGAGCAAGAAAGGTGGCGCTTCGGTCCGTTGTGTGAGGGATGATTGGTAAATGATGTTGATCCTATGTAATTGAGGGAAGGATTACGGATGATACGGACCTGCCTGCGGTAGGCAGGCTCAGCCTGACAAGCACCGGCACGCCCAACTAATTTTCACAAAATTCAAACTTGCTAAATTTTTGAGCCATTAATCTGTGATGGACGAATTAGCTTTGCCTGGTTAATCACAAAATATTTTTTGATCGGTTTCTATCCGGCTTTTAATTGTGTAGAATTCGCCACAGTTACGGATAGTGCCGATTTTTTTTATGAAACAGTTTTTATATGAAGAAGAATAAGATGAACGTAAAGGGCGCGGATGTTGCTGTGATGACCGGCGGTAATGCGGATTATATTTCGCTTACTGATATTGCCCGGCACAAGGATTCGGGCGCTACGGATGACATCATTAAAAACTGGTTGCGTAACCGGAATACGGTAGAGTTGCTGGGTTTCCGGGAGATGTTGTACAACCCGGATTTTAAACCCGTCATATTCGACGGGTTTAGAAAGGAAGCAGGACTGAATAGTTTTGTAATGACGGCTAAGAAATGGACAGAATCTACTACTTCACTTCCGGATGAGTCATCATCAACTCTGGATAACGCTACGCAAGATCTATTTATACCCTAAAAATCTCCCCGGCCGATTCAATCCTTTTGGCAATAGTCCGAGTTTCTCCGCTTCTGTTTTGGCAATAGAATCTGATTCAATAAGCTCCGGAATTCTAATCAATCTCACTTTATCTGCCAGTTTGTTTTGATAGGTTTCATAAGAAATGAGATCACCTTTCCGTTCGATCTCTTCTCCGTGAAAATTAAAATGTTTTACGTTTTGATCCTTGACCGAACAGATATAGATATCGTGTTTCTCCCGGTAGATGAACAGGAGATGATCTTTGTACCACTCGAGTAAGTAGCACATGCAACCGAAGATGGGATTATAGGTGATGGGAATCCAGCTGAATAAATTTCCGTTCTCGTAAATGTTCAGAAGAAAGTCGGCCTGATCGGAGTACTGAAACCATGCGATCTTGCCTTTGTCAACAGCGATATCAGATTCAGCTATATGGAATTCATCATTTGAACTGTCAGACCACACGATCTCTTTGTATTCGAGATCGCTGAACCTTTGAGTAACGATCTTCGGATCGGGTTGTTGATGTTTCAGAATTTCAATGACTGACAGGAGGTTTTCCATTTGAGGCCGAAAAATCAAATATGTGTTGTCACAATCACCCCCAGCATTCCTTCTGCATTATCAATTATTCCGACAATATGTTTCCGCCAGAGTTCCAGTCCTGCCTCATTCCTGTTATCCCTGTTGATCATGGTCCAGCCAAAATCCTGTAGGTCGTGCCATTTCCCTTCAAGGTCGACAATGGAGCTGACGTCAAAGAAAGTTTTATTTGATTTTGTAATATAATTCGTCGAAAGAATTAGTTCCGGAATTTTTGAGATCAGGTTCGTCGGTCTGTTCGCAGCAGTAAATTGATCGGTTTTGAAGATGGTCCAGTAATCCCATTTGCCGGAAATGAAATCGGGTTCTTCCAACTGTTTATGTGGCGCGAGTTTTTGATCGACTGCTTCTTTGATGTCGATGGTGGAAGGGTCGAGAATGAGGAGCGTTCGTGATTTCACTTTAACTAAATTAGTAAAACTGGTGAATCTTTCCTTTGACAGAATTGGACCACAGACCTGCCTACCGCAGGCAGGTCTGTGGTCAATTTCCGCTGTCACAATAATTCATCCGGGAATGATTTTCGACTGATCCAGCATGGCTTACTCACCCCACCGGGATCGTAAAATAAAAACTCGCTCCTTTTCCCAATTCCGCTTCGGCCCAGACTTTTCCACCGTGGCGTGTGACGATGCGATCGACAATAGCGAGACCGACTCCTGTTCCTTCGAATTCTTCATTGTTGTGAAGCCGGTGAAAAACGCCAAAGAGCTGGTTGTAATATTTCATGTCGAATCCAACGCCGTTGTCTTTTATATGATATATGATTCCATTTTCGCTTTTCGTTGAACCGATCTCGATGGAAGGCGAAGGATTCTTCTGCGAATATTTGTGCGCGTTGGAAATAAGATTCACCCACACCTGTTTCAGTAAGGTAGCATCGCCCTGCGCGGGAAGAAGATCTGCTGTTTTGAAAATTTCCCTGTTGGCGGAATACTGCCTGCAGATATCCGAGATGATCGTCTCGACGATATCGGCCGTGTCGACTTCATTGCGCTGCACATCTTTTCTTCCGAGGCGGGAAAACGTGAGGAGATCGTCAATGAGCATTCCCATCCGCATCGAATTCCTGCTGATGGAT
>DATJEX010000282.1:0-5127 GCA_035496135.1 Bacteroidia bacterium | reverse complement strand
AAATTACGGCAACTCCCCTTTCACTTTCACTCTTACTTTCACCCGTCGAACCAGCACGGCCTTTCAGAATCACTGATCTTTTTCTATATCAGTAAGCATCATCTTCTGCAACCCCGAAAGATTATTCAGTTGCGGACTCAGCGCCACCGCATCTCCGGCGATCATCAGCTTGTAGCAATCGGAAGTGAAATATTTCTTGATCACTTTGTTCAGCGTTACCAGGTCGATCGCGTCCACTTCTGAGAGATACAGCATGCGCTTGTTGTAGTCCTTGTACACGAGCGGATTGATCACACTTGCAAACGTTGATGGCTCTTCAATATTCAGCACATCGGTCTTCATCATGTTCTTGAATTTTTTCAGCTCGGCATCTGTCGCGCCTTTCATGTTGAAATTCGTGAGCACCGAATCGAACGCGAGAATAGTACTATACATCACTTCATTTCTCACCTGCGTTTTCGCGCGGAAAATTCCGTCGTTCATCGCTTCGGAATAGCGGCTGTAAATTCCGTAGGTGTATCCGTCTTTCTCGCGGATGTCTTTCATCAAACGATCAGAAAAAACCATGTTCGCCAAACGAAATGCGATCATGTCCTTGCTTCCCGCGTCGGGCGCGCGCTTGAACCATTCGAGACAAGCTTGTGTTGCTCCGTCTTTCGGAATGAACGCATACTCTTTGCTTTTGATCGCGGGAATGTCATACACCGATCCGTTGATCTCGCCCATCGCCGCTTTCCACGAACTGAAATATTTTTCCAGCAGGACTTTCACGGCCTGGCGATCCGGCTTTCCGGTCACGAGGAGAATCGTGTTTCCCGGTGTGTAATTGAATTCATAGAATCTTTTCAATTGATCGACGCCCACTTTTGAATACTGCGTTTCATAAAAATGTCTTCCGAGCGGATGTGCGCTGCCGTACGTGAAAAGATTTCCGAATTCATCCGCAAGATCACCGATATCCATTTTGGAAGGCTTGTTCTGCGTGAGTGTGAATCCCTTGGTCTGATCGATATCCGCCACTGGAAAAGTCGGATGAATCAATGTCGCGGCGAGCAGTTGCACACCATCCGCGCAATTCTCATTCAGGAATTCTCCGCTGAGTGTCGTGTAATTCTCATTCGCTGCGCAGCTGATGTCGGTTCCCATCTTGTACAACGCACGGTCCATCGCAGCACGATCGTATCCGTCGCATCCCATCGTCAAAGCGTTCGCCGTCAGATCAGCCATTCCCTGTTGGCCCGGCGTTTCACTTTTCTTTCCCACGTTGATGAAGAAGGTAAAACTCGTCACGGGAAGTTCCCCGTAATCCGCGAAGATCACCTGCATTCCATTATCGAGTTTGTATGTTTCTTCCTGCGGAAAAACAGATGATCCGGTGCCGGCAGATCCGAAGAAGATCGCGAGTACCGGAAGAAGAATGATGAGAGAATATTTTTTCATACTCATGAATTTTATTTCGTGCTTATTCGCACTTCGTAGTTCGTCAATTTCGTAGTTCGTACAATAGCTGCTACTCCTGTGGTTTTATATTGATCAGATCAACATGGTCGGCCGAGAAATATTTCGCAGCAACTCTTTTGATGTCAGCTTGTGTGACGGACTGGTACGACGCGTATTCTTCGTCCACGAATCCATAGTTGTGAAAATAATATTCCGCCATTCCGAGTTCGTCGGCAATACCTGAGGCGGAATACATATTGAATGTTTCCGAAGCTTTGTAGTTCGAAAGAAAATCATCGATCTTCTGTTGCGGCAAACCATTCGCGATCACGCTGTCCATCTCTGCACGGATCTCACGTTTCACTTTCACATTCCCCGGCATTGGAGGCATGAAAATGTCGAACGTGGCCCGGCTCGGAAAAAGATCTTCCGTTTCATTCGACTGGATGATCGCGTAAACTAAATGTTCCTTTTTATCGAGACGTTCGTTCAGAACAGAATTCGCGTCGGTGAAGAAAAGTGATGTGAGCATGTCGTAAGCGAAATAATCCGGATCGGAAGTCGCAGGCTGCGGAATGGCATAACAATAATCCTGCAATGGATAATTCAGATCGAGATCGGTGACCTTGACGTGCGATGTAAAAAGATCGGGAGCGGGTCCGGCCGTTGCAGCAGGCAATTGTTTCGTGATGACGCCGAAATATTTTTCCGCGTCAGCAAAAACATCATCGTGCTTCACATCACCGACAATTACAACAAATGCGTTGTTCGGCGAATAATATTTGTCGTAGAATTCCATGCACTGCGGCGCGGTGAAATTCACGATCTCATCGAGATGCCCGATCACGTCGTATTGATACGGATGTCCGTCGGGATAAAGCGAACCGTATCTGTCCTGCGACATTTTCTGGTACCAGTTGCTGATGCCGTTGCGGTATTCTTCACCGACAACCTGCCGTTCAGTATTCAATACATCCTGCGTCACGTTCAGATTCGCCATGCGGTCCGCTTCGAGCATCATCGACATGGAGACTGCAGTTGACGGAACATATTCATGATAAACCGTCCTGTCGAAAGTCGTGTACGCATTCCAGTCGGCGCCCACGCTGTCGAGTTTTTCCATGAGTTCGACGCCGGAAATATTTTTCGTTCCGCGGAACATCATGTGCTCGAACATGTGCGCCATGCCGCGGATACCGTCGTGTTCATCTTTACTTCCCACGCGGTACCACACTTCCACTTCGGCGAAACCTGTTCCCGGCTTTTCGCACACAATGACTTTCAATCCGTTCTTCAGCGTCTTGTCGAAAGTCGGATAAGTGAACGCCTTTGCTCTGAATGGAACAAGGAAAATGGACGTCAGAAGAAGGACGAAGCCGGTCAAATTGGTTAGAATACTTTTTCTCATTTTGAATCTTTAATTTTATTCGATTTGCAGTTTCGTACTTCGTAGTTCGTAGTTCGTGAATTTCGTAGTTCGTACAATAGAATTTACTACTGTTATAATCTAAGACCAAACCTAAGCCCCGCACTCACTTTCGCGTTCTGCATGTACCCGAGCGCGAAGTCGATGCGGATGATGCCGAGTTTATCGGCACCGAAATATACTTCATAATACGATGGCACTTTATCCGTCATCAGAAAGTTCACACCCACTACTTCGGTGAAATGCGCTTTTTTGATGAACGGAATTTTGTCGAAGATGAATCCGCCGAAGTGATTTTCCGCGTGCGCTTCGAGATACCAGTTGTCCGTCGAGAAATTGTAATAATCGAGCAACTGGTAACTCTGCTGCGGGAAAGTCGACCAGATGGTTTGATTACCGAGGAAGTGATAGTAATCCGGGAACGGAAGATGATTCTTCGAAACGAATTTTCCCATTCCAAGATAGTATCGGAATTTGCCGAACAGTTTCAGATCAAGTTCATCACGGATACTTACTTTCAGAAAATCATAGTCGGTGCTGCTGCCGAAAATTCCGGGAATGCCACGGCGATACTGAATGCCGAGTGTCGGATATTTTGAACCGAGAATTATTTTCTCATTCGGGCGTGTGTAATATTTCTGTTTGTAGCGGAACGTCATCTGCAAATTGATCGTCGCCGCTTTGTGCGCGTTGAATGCGGCGCTCAGGTTGTCATTCGGGTGAAGCGGATCATTCGATGTGAAATAGCGATTGTCGAGTGTGTTCGAATAGGAATTCATGAATTTGCCGTGGATCACTTCGCTGGCATCGAAATAATAATACGATGTGTTGAACAATGGTCTCCTGTTGGAATAGTCCACTTCCCCGGTGAACATGATCCCGTTCACCACTTCCGTATGCCAGTTGACATTGACGTAATCGCGCGCGTACAGTTTCATGTAATTCTTTTTCGCGAGCAGCGTGTAACAGGTGTTGACGAAAACCGGAACCGGTTCTTTGGAATTCAGTTGTGCTGTTTGTGTTCCGCCCGCCACCGTGATACGCGCGAACTTGATCGGCTTGTATTCATACGTCGCTTCACCGTCGAGATAGAATTTCCTATCCGACAATCCATAAGAAGTAGACGGCGTGAAACTGAAATAACGGTTGTTCTCCCAGCTTTTGAAAAGGGAAACATCCATTCCAAGTTTTACACCCTGCACGGTATTATAACTCAAAGCGCGCACAAGCGGAGAAACACCGACACTGAATTGATTGTAACGACGCGAGAATGTATAGCCTGTGAAAATGATCTCGCCCACTTTCGGCCGGTTGGTTTTCCGGTCGAGCGAATCCATATATCCTTTTGAATTCCGGATGAGCGCAAGGCTGTCGCGCCGGCGATAATCGCGGATCTCCTCGAGTGAAAGCGGAACAGGACGCGTGTCTTCCCAATACATCGAGTCGCGCGTATTCGCATCATCATTCACATGCATCTCTTCGTTGTTGAAGAATTTCTTCGGGAAATCCGGATCGAGCACATAATTGCTGTTCACGCCGACATAATACCCGTTTCCCTTCACGCCCATGAATCCGAAGTTGAACGTGAATTTATTCGAGAACACCATCCACACATCTTTATCCACCGGGACAAAATTCTGGTTGATCATGAGCGTGTCCACAAAATCGATCTGCGCATCTTTCGTCAGGTACAATTCGGTGCTGTAGATGCGCCAGGAATTTTCCATGATGTAAATGTATCCGCGGAAACAGGGATCCGTTTTGCGCTTCGGCGTCACTTCGATCTTATTGATGATGGAATCATTCTGGATGATCGTTCCCACGAGGCGATAATTGTAAAACAGCATCGCATCATTCGCGATAGGTGAAACGAATCCGCGTTCACTCAGGTCCTCGATCTCGATGACATTCTCGTAAAAATTGAACATCATATCGGAAGCGCGGTTGTAGCTGAACGCTTTGTTATCACCGCTCACTTTCGACGAGACCATCTCTTCTTTTATTTTATCGGGCTGTTTGAAATTGAATTTGGAAACCGATTCACTGAGATAGACAATGCCGCTGAGCGAATCGATCTCGCCATCGATATCCACATCCATTCCCATGATCTTGTCGGGATGTTCGGTCACGCGCTGCAATCCTTTGATGTAAACATCGCAGGAATACGCGTTCACCTGTTCGAGATAGAATTTTCTTTCCTTGATCGCGTTGCGGATGACACGATAGGCTGGATCTTCTCCATCGGTCACTACGGCTTCTTT
>DATJEX010000281.1:0-6115 GCA_035496135.1 Bacteroidia bacterium | reverse complement strand
CTATAAGAAGAAAGAAACGCTGAAAGAGATCGAGATCCCGGTCTTCATTGGTGAGAAATACAAATTCGTCTTCAACACGGCCGGACTTTCCCGCGACGTGAAGATCTCACTGTACAACAAAGACAAAGAAGCGAAGAACCGCAAAGAACTTTTCTCGTTCAGTTCTACCGATGGAGAAAAGATCAAAAGTTATATTCCTGAAGGCGGAAAGACACACTTCTATGTCGACTACGATCTTCCAGCTGTTTCCGATTCACTTCCACCCTCCGAATGCATGGTGCTCATGCTCGGTTACAAATAGGGAAGCATCACAGATTTACAGAGACGGATCGCATAATGCGGTCCGTTTCCATTTTCTGTATGATCCGTTTGAATCATTAATCTGGATTTTCCGTTTATCATCGGTAATCCTTCTCTTTTCCGGTTTTTTGTTCATAACTGCTTTCTGATCGTCCCTTTTCCGCGTCACGCTTATTAACAGCGTAAAACGCTATTGTTTCACGGAGACATCTCTCTGCTTTTCATTGGCAGAAATGAAAACAGAACCCCTTTCGTACGTTCACTTATCAACATGAAAATCAGCAAAATTCAGGCATGTATTAAACAAACACTTGTAGAAAACTATGATCGGGGTACGTGGACAGAAAATTCAACCCGAGTACTTTTGGGCACATAAGAAAACAAACGCTTATGTCCCGAAGTATTTTGGAAATGTCAACAGGAGTCAGACTCATACCGGTCAATGCGGATCACATGCACAATGGCTGTTCCGGGTTCCCGAATGCAGAACTGGACAAATGGGTGCAGTTCAAATTCACGGATATTTCGGAACCACTCGCGCAGGTGTGGACAGGAATTCCATTTCAGTTCATCATTCGCCTCGAAGAGATGAACGATGGAAGGCCAGTGAGAAACTATGCGCTGAAACAACTTGCCGAAGCGCTGCTCCAGCAGGATAACAATTTCGATCCTGCGACCGACTATGTTTTTGTTTGCGCCGACGACGCTGCCTGAAAATTTTCTGATGCTTAATTAGCCTGTGTTTCGCCTCCCATGAGCGCGTAGTTCACAAGATTCGCCCCCATCTTCAGCGCTTTGATCCGGATCTCCTGCGAATCGTGATGCACTTCCGGACTTTCCCATCCGTCACCAAGGTCGCACTGGTAATCGTAAAAACAAACGAGCCTTCCTTCCCAGATAAGCCCGAATCCCTGCGCAGGTTTGCCATCATGTTCGTGCACTTTCGGTAAACCATCCGGGAATTCATATTTCTGATGATAGATCGGATGCGTGAAAGGCAGTTCTACAAAATCAAGTTCGGGAAAAACTTTTTTCATCTGCGGACGAATGAACTGATCGAGTCCGTAGTTATCGGAGATGTGCAGGAATCCGCCGCCGATGAGATAATTTCTGAGATTCTGAACTTCCTGCGCGTTGAAAATAACATTGCCGTGTCCCGTCATGTGCACGAACGGGTAATTGAAAAGTTCGCTCGAGCCCACTTCAACGATTCCCTGTTCAGGATCGATGTTCGTTCCGATGTTTTCGTTGCAGAACTTGATGAGATTGGGAACGGACGTTGCAAGATTCGCATACCAGTCGCCACCACCGTTGTATTTGAGCAAGCCCAATTTGCAACTGTACGACGAGCTGGTGAAACCGAACGAGGTCGCAATGAAGAAGAGAAAAATGATCGCCGGAAATAAACGCCGTTTCATTGATTAAAGATAGGCAGGAAATCAGAAAGAATTTTCAGGATAACATTTCTTCACAAGCGGCTTTCAATTCCTGCCGAATTCGGTGGTATGATTCGTGACATTTCTCCAGGGGCGGAACATGATGCCGAAAGTGACTCCCCATCCACCGTTGATACGGTCATCAATGCACTTCATAAGCGAAGGATCCGCGAAGCCCGATTGATTCTGCGTATGAACTTCATTTTTCGCCAATGAATAATCACCCATCAATAAAAAATCGAGTTGTCCTAACGAATACATTATTCCCGCTTCGGAGATCACGTATTGATTTTGGGGAGTGGAATACACGCTGAAAAATCCGTTGTGCGAAACACTGAATGTTCTTCCTCCGATCATCATCAGGTTCACGCCGATCAGCGGAGAAAAATATTTTATGCCAAGCGGATAATACCTCCAGCCAACCGATAATCCTGCTCCCTGGTAACGTCGTGTCGCGATGCCGGCGTTGATATCAAAATGTGAATAGAGAACTGTTTCGATCGAAACGCCGCCATCAGCGTAAACTGAATTCACTCCGCCCATTGGACCGATCCCGAATACAGAACGATTCACCTGCGCGTTTGATACCAGGCAAAAAAGAATGAAAATGACGGTACATAATTTCCTTGTCATTCCATGAGATTTTCATTCTACTTCCCTCCTGCACCAGCAGCCTTCTACTTTTTGTTGATCTTGAATTCCGTCCGGCGGTTCTTCGCGTGTTCATCTTCCGAACAATCGACACCATTGCCGCAGCGGTTGAGCAATTTTGTTTCGCCATAACCGATCGCCACGAGTCTTGTTTTACTCACACCGAGTTTGACGAGATAATCGACAACGGCCTGAGCGCGCTTCTGCGAGAGTGTCATGTTCGCCGCATCCGATCCGCGTGAATCCGTATGCGAACTGATCTCGATCGTGATTCCCGGATCGAGTTCCATTACCTTCGCGACCTTCTGCAACGTGATCTCCGCGGCAGGAAGAATATGCCAGTCGTTGTAGTTGTAATAAATATTCTCGATGATGAGAATACTGTCCTTCTTCGCTTTCGCTTTCATCTGCATCACCTGTAACCATGGATCATCCACGTACACCGAACCGAGCGTGGTGCGGTCGAGCGGCAGGATCCGGAATTCAAATTTTCCACCGGCGGAGATCCGGAGTGTTTTCAGGATCTTTCCGTATTCATCCTTGATGTAAATTTTTCCGAAGCTCACCAATCCGGGATCGGTCACACCATCCACACTCACGAGGTAAGCCTGGTCAGCCGGAAGATTCGTGAAATCAAAATGTCCTTTGTCGTCCGTCTTTGCCGATTCGATCACCTTGCCATTATTATCAAGGATGTTGATCGTTGTTCCGGTGAGTACAGTGGAATTATTATCGGCGCCGACAAGCGTTCCTTTCATATCGAGGCGAAGATCAACATCGGATACCGACATCGCCGAAAGCGTGGTCATATCTTCCTTCAGGATCTTGAAAGCGAAATGCCCGTTCGCATCCGGGGTCGTCGACATGATCTGCTGGCCGCTCTTGTTGGTAATGATGATGCGTGATGAAGCGGACAGTGAAGGATCATTTCCATCCATTGTTACGATGTAATTCTTGTCGGGCGGAATGCGGGAGAAGGTGAAAGCACCGAATGCATTCGTCGTTGTCGTTTGCACTACGTTGCCCGCATCATCTTCCAGTTTCACATTTGAATTAGCGATCGGTTGCGGTGGATCTCCATCGGAAAGAAGATTTCCGGCGATCGTTAAATAATCATCATCTGAAAGAAGCTGCGCAGCCTCACCTGATTTTGCAGGAAGATCTTCAAAGGTGAATTTTCCCCCGACTTCATCGAGTACCGTTACACGTACCAGGTTGCCCGATTCATCACTCATGTAATATTTCGGTTTTGCATTGATCGCCGGATCATTCTCATTCAGGCGAACGAGATAAGAATTATCGGACGAGAGATTATCGAATTTGAAATTGCCCTGCGCATCCGTGGTCGTGGTCTTCAGAATTTTTCCATCGGTCGACATGAGCTCGACAACCGTATTCGGAACATAATCCGTTGTTGTTTTACTCGCAAGCAAATGTCCGTGTATGCTCACGAATGCCGCGGTAACTTTAAAACTGTACACATCATCATCTCCTGCTCCGCCCGGACGATCCGAAGAAAAATATCCTCTTGTTCCTTCCGCGTTGAACATCATTTCAAAATCATCGGTCGCACTGTTGAGCGGCGCGCCCTGGTTGGTGACATTCGTCCATTTTCCCTGGTCATAGGATGCCGTGAAAATATCGAGTCCGCCCAATCCGGGAATTCCATCGGAAGAGAAGAAAAGTGTTCCGTCTTTTCTCAGGTAAGGAAAAACTTCATTGCCTGCAGAATTCACATCGGCACCGAGATTCACCGGGGCGCCCCATCCGCTTCCATCCTTCTTCGACATCCAGATATCATTGCCACCCATTCCGCCGGGCATATCCGAAGAAAAATAAAGTGTCTGCCCATCCTGCGAAAGTGCGGGATGCGAACAGGAATACGCATCGCTGTTGTATTGGAAAGCGACCGGATCGCTCCAGTGTTTTCCTTTACGCGTGGAGAAAAATATTTTCGGGCGATTCACGAAATTCTTTTTCCGCAATTTGATCTGCCGGTCGACGCGATTGAACGCCATCGTATTTCCATCAGCAGTAACCGAAACAGGCCCATTGTGAAAATCCTTGTTGATCGTGCGCGAAAGTTTATCTGCTTTACCATAGATGATGGAATCATCCACTTCACTTTTCTTCTTTGAATAATAAATGGAATAATACGCTCTTCCGGAATACGGCTCATTATCCCCGTTCAGAATATCGGTTTGCCCGCGGTCAGAAACAAAAAGAAGTCCGTCATCGAAAAGCACCGGTGAAATATCTGAAACAGGAGAATTGATGGAAGCGACATTCTTCACCGCGTAGATCGGCGTTTGCGCGAGCCACACCTGCATGTTATCGATCGCGTGGATCTGCGCCTGCGCTTTCGGATCGTTCGGGTCCTTGCTGATGAAAACCTGGAGCTCCTGTTTTGCTTCAGAAGTTTTTCCGTTGTTGCGCAACACGATGCTGTAGTAATAATAGACAACAGCATTGCAATTCGGATTTGCATTGATGGTTTTGGAATACCAGTCTTCCGCCTTCAGGTAATTCTTGGTGATGCGGTAACAATTCGCAAGATTTTCCATCGCCTGCACATCGCTGCCATGCTTCAATCCTTTTTCATACGCAGGAATCGCACGGGCGAACTGGCCCGAGTTGTAATACATATCCCCGCGATTGATCTGCGCATCCAACCGGATACACACCACAACGGTGAAGACTATAATGAAGATCGATCTGAATTTGAACATAGTGTTTTATCCTGCTGGTTAAAAAAAGCGTGGCGACATGACCTGCGACTGGAAAAGATTGAGATCGAATCCGAGAACGATCTCATGTGTTCCGGATTGATACGTCCGGAGTTTACTCATCGTCATATCGTAGGAATAACCGATCTTGAATTTATCGTTGATGTTGTACTGGAACATCGCCACAAGGCTTTTTTCCGTTCGCACCGAAACGCCGAACCAGAGAATATTTTTCAGTTTGAAATTCAAATTGAGATCGGCGGTTCCCTGGCGGATCCCGTTCGCGCTCCTGATCATGATGCTCGGGCTGAACAGGAAATTATCTGACAATTGAAATGCACGGCCGAATGCGAGATAGGAATGCTGCGACATCGTTACTTTCAGTGTGTCCTGCATGGAATACACTTCGCGGTTGATGTGCGTAGTGGAAGCACTGATGTAAAAATTCTTATTGTTGAAATAGATTCCGAATTTAAAATCAGGCTTGGTGAGTTTCGTCACGTTGAGATTATCAAATCCGTCACCTGCATCTTTGTAGGTGACTTTATTCCAGTCGACATGATAACTCACAACACCTGCTCCGAGACCGAACGCGAGTTTTCCTTTTCCGCAGGGCAAACGATAAGCGTAATCGAGATAGGCCCCGGTGGAATTCTTCGGCCCGAGATGATCATTCATCACTTCGAGTCCCAATCCGACTTTACCTTTTCTCGAAGGTGCGTTCACCGCGAGCACTTCGGTCGTGGGCGCTCCGTCGAATCCTGTCCATTGATTCCGGTAGACTAGCGCACCGTTCATCACGCCGCGGCTACCGGCATAACCCGGATTCATGTTCAGTGGATTGAACATGTACTGGCTGAATTGCGGATCCTGCTGCGCGAAGATCTTTTCGCCGGCGAATGTTCCGATACATGTGAGCAATAAGAGAAAATATTTTTTCATGTCCTGTGATTTTTCAGTGTGAAACTTCTACCCATCCTTTGGTTGAACAATCCGGTGTGG
>DATJEX010000280.1:0-6740 GCA_035496135.1 Bacteroidia bacterium | reverse complement strand
CTTGTTGGTAAAACCCTCGCAGCCGTAGCACGCGAGATCAAACCGGGAGTCACCACTTCCGCTCTTGATAAGGTCGCAGAGACTTTTATCAGGGACAATGGTGGCAAACCCGCTTTCAAAGGTTACCGCGGATTTCCAGGTACGTTGTGCGTTTCACCCAATGCACAGGTGGTACACGGGATTCCCGGGCAATACGAATTGAAAGACGGAGATATCATCTCAGTTGATTGTGGCGTGCTCATGAACGGATACTATGGCGACAGCGCGTTTACTTTTCCTGTAGGAAATGTAAAAGCGGAAGTGATCAGATTGCTTCGCGTCACCAAAGAGAGTTTGTACAAGGGAATTGAAAAAGCCCTTGTCGGCGGAAGGATCGGCGATATCAGTGAAGCGGTACAGCAGCATGCAGAATCAAACGGATTCTCTGTTGTACGCGAACTGGTTGGTCACGGTGTTGGAAAACATCTGCACGAAGAACCTGAAGTTCCGAATTACGGAAAGAAGGGGAGTGGACCAAAGATCGGCGAGGGACTGGTGATTGCGATCGAACCGATGATCAACATGGGGAAACGCAATGTCCGCCAGGAGCGCGATGGATGGACCATCACTACTGCAGACGGAATGCCGAGTGCGCATTTCGAGCACACGATCGCAGTAGGGAAAAACGGTGCAGACATCCTCTCTTCGTTCAACGAGATAGAGCTTGTTATGAAAGAAAAATTTCCAGCGTATCAATTCTGATACAACGGATGATTGAATAAAAAACGGAATGGCAAAAACACCATCAATTGAGCAGGACGGAACGATAATCGAGGCATTATCCAACGCAATGTTCCGCGTTGAACTCGAGAACGGACACGTCATCACGGCTCACATTTCGGGAAAGATGAGGATGCACTACATCAAGATCCTTCCCGGCGATAAAGTAAAAGTGGAAATATCGCCTTACGATCTTACTAAAGGAAGAATATCGTACAGGTATAAATAAAAGAGTAAACAGAAGTAAAAAAATAAAGACGATGAAAGTCAGAACGTCGATCAAAAAAAGAAGTCCGGAATGTATTGTGGTTCGCCGCAAAGGGCGTTTGTATGTGATCAACAAGAAGAATCCGAAATTCAAACAGCGTCAGAAGAACTGATCTGAAAAAGAACATTCATTAACGAACAATAAACACAACGATAAATGGCAAGGATTGCTGGTATCGATCTACCAAAAAATAAAAGAGGAGAAATAGGTTTGACCTACATCTTCGGAATCGGACGTCAGACCGCCCGTAAAATTCTTACTACTGCAGGGATCGATTTCGATACCAAAGTACAGGACTGGAACGACGAACAGCTGAACAAGATCCGTTCATACATCACTGAACACCTGAAGGTGGAAGGTTCGCTGCGTTCAGAGACACAGCTGCACATCAAACGCCTCGTGGATATCGGAAGTTATCGCGGAATGCGTCACCGTAACGGGTTGCCTGTTCGCGGACAGACCACGAAGAACAACGCACGTACGCGTAAAGGAAAACGTAAAACAGTCGCTAACAAGAAAAAAGCGGTTAAATAATAAAACTCAATTCTTCGCCGCAGGAATTTCTCTTGCAGCGTGAATGACAAAAAAGTCATGGCTAAAAAAGAACAAGCAGCACAATCAGGCAAAGGCGCGGCACCGGCAGCGAAAGCGGTCGCACGCAAGCGCACTGTTAAAGTTGATGCGATCGGTGAAGCTCACGTGAACGCGACCTTCAACAACATCATCATCACTCTCACCAACCTCGCAGGGCAGACCATTTCCTGGTCGAGTGCGGGCAAGATGGGATTCCGTGGTTCCAAAAAGAACACACCTTATGCAGCGCAAACTGCAGCAGGAGACGCAGCGAAAGTTGCGTACGAATCCGGTCTTCGCAAAGTGAAAGTGTATGTGAAAGGACCTGGAGCAGGACGTGAATCAGCGATCCGCACACTCAACCAGGCAGGAATCGAAGTAACGGAGATCATCGACCTTACGCCGATCCCGCACAACGGATGCCGTCCACCAAAACGTCGCCGCGTTTAATTATTCATCACACAAAATAAAACATCCATAACAGATGGCTAGATACATTGGACCGAAATCGAAGATCGCACGCAAATTCAAAGAACCGATCTTTGGACCTGATAAAGTGCTGGAGAAAAAACAGTACGGACCTGGACAACATGGCGCCGCTTCCAAAAGAAACAAGAAGTCGGAATATGCTGTGCAGCTCCAGGAAAAACAAAAAGTGAAATACACGTACGGTATCCTCGAGCGCCAGTTCGCACTCGTGTTCGAACGTGCATCGCGCGCGAAAGGCATCACCGGTGAGGTATTGCTGCAGCTGATCGAAGCACGTCTCGATAACGTAGTGTACCGTATGGGACTCGCACCTACACGTTCCGGCGCACGCCAGATCGTTTCTCACCGTCACATCACTGTGAACGGAGAAGTGGTGAATGTTCCATCCTACAATCTTCGCCCCGGCGACGTGGTAGCGGTTCGCGAAAAATCAAAATCACTCGAGTCGATCTCCGGTTCAGTCGGTGCAGGATCCATTTACCCGTGGATCGAATTCAATCCTTCCACACTTGAAGGAAAATTCGTGAGCTACCCTGAGCGCACACAGATTCCTGAGAACATCAAGGAACAACTCATCGTCGAGTTGTACTCAAAATAATCTGCATAACGTACCGGCAAAGACGTCAACGTTTGTCAAAAACAAAGTAAACGAACCGAACAAAAATAAAAATATGGGCATCCTTGCATTCCAGAAACCGGATAAAGTAATAATGATCCAATCAAGCGAAACAGACGGACTTTTCGAGTTCCGCCCGTTGGAGCCTGGTTATGGTATCACTATCGGTAATGCGCTTCGTCGTATTCTTCTTTCTTCATTGGAAGGTTACGCGATCACTACGATCAGAGTAGAAGGAGTAGAGCATGAATTCTCTACGATCAAAGGTGTGATGGAAGATGTAACAGAGATCGTTCTTAACCTCAAACAGGTTCGCTTCAAGCGCCAGATCGATACCACCGACAGCGAAAAAGTTGTCGTGAATATCACCGGCAAAACACAATTGACCGCAGGCGACATCGGCAAATTCACTTCTGGTTTCCAGGTGTTGAATCCTGATTTCGTGATCTGCACCATGGAAGCTTCGGTGAAACTGAAGATCGAATTGACCATTGAAAAAGGACGCGGATATGTTCCGGCTGACGAGAACAAACCGGTGAACGCTCCGATCGGACTCATTCCGCTGGATGCGATCTATACACCGATCCGCAACGTAAAATATTCTGTAGAGAACTATCGTGTTGAACAGAAAACCGACTACGAAAAACTCATTCTGGAGATCGTAACAGACGGCTCTATTCACCCGAAAGAAGCATTGAAAGAAGCAGCGAAGATCCTTATCCACCACTTCATGCTGTTCTCCGATGAGAAGATCACACTCGATACCGTTGAGAAAGCTTCTTCTGAAGAGTTCGACGAGGATTCACTGCACATGCGCCAGTTGCTAAAGACCAAACTCGTTGATATGGATCTTTCTGTTCGCGCACTCAACTGCCTCAAAGCGGCTGATGTGGAAACACTCGGAGATCTTGTTTCCTTCAACAAGAATGACCTTTTGAAATTCCGCAACTTCGGTAAAAAATCGCTCACAGAATTGGAAGAACTCGTGGCAAGCAAAGGCCTCCAGTTCGGAATGAATGTGACGAAATACAAACTCGACAGAGATTAATTCGAATACTGTACAGACGCGTTGCAACGCGTCTCAATTAGAAAGAAAATGAGACACGGAAATAAAGTCAATCACCTCGGAAGAACAACAGCCCATCGCGCTGCCCTTCTTTCCAATCTTGCGAGCTCGCTTATCATCCATAAGCGCATCAATACCACTCTTGCGAAGGCAAAAGAACTGCGTCGTTATGTTGAACCACTGATCACCCGCTCTAAACCAGCGGCGACGAAAGTGGAAGACATGAACAATCGCCGTCATGTGTTCAGCTACCTCGAGAACAAACAGGCAGTTGCCGAACTCTTCAAGGAAGTAGGACCAAAAGTGGCGAATCGCGCGGGCGGATACACACGTATCATCCGCTACAGCATTTCTTCAAGCCCGAAACCAACCGCAAGAAAGCGTGACGATAACGCCGACATGTGCTTCATTGAACTTGTTGATTACAACGAGGCAATGCTCGCGATCAAAGCGGAAGGCAAAAAGCCGAAAACAACCCGCCGTTCCCGCGGAAAAGCGAAAAAGACGAACGAAAGCTCAAGCGAAGAAAGCAAAAGTGAATAAGTTGTGAGCAAGTTCATTTCACCAAAAAAACGGGATAAGGTAATTTTACCTCATCCCGTTTTTCTTTTGTAAAAAACTACCCATTGGAAGAGAAAGAACCAAGATCCACCCGACTCAAGTATGTTCAACTGCCGCCAGCCATCCTGATGCTGGAAGACGGAACTGTTTTTCACGGAAAGGCGGCAGGACATATCGGTACGACGACCGGTGAGATCTGCTTCAACACCGGCATGACCGGCTACCAGGAGATCTTCACGGATCCTTCGTATTTCGGGCAGATCCTTGTGGCGAACAGTGTGCACATCGGGAATTACGGGATCAAGAGTGACGAAGTGGAATCGGAATCGATCAAGATCGCGGGACTTGTGTGCAAGAAATTCTCGGATATGTATTCGCGTCCTTCTGCGAATAAATCGATCAAAGATTATTTTCTCGAGGAAAAGATCGTTGGAATTTGCGAAGTGGATACACGGGCGATCGTGCGTCACATCCGTGATAAAGGCGCGATGAACGCGATCATCTCCAGCGAAATTTCCGATCTGAAAGTGTTGAAGGATAAACTCGCGAAAGTGCCTTCGATGGCGGGACTCGAATTATCGTCGAAAGTTTCGACCAAAGAATCCTATTCAGTCGGTGATCCGAACGCAGAACGCAAAGTGGCGGTGATGGATTACGGCGTGAAAAAAAATATCGTGCGCTGCCTGGTGGAACGCGGTTGTTACGTGAAAGTTTTCCCGGTGAAGAGTTCTTCGAAAGAAGTGCTGTCGTGGAAACCGGACGGAATCCTGCTTTCCAACGGCCCGGGAGATCCATCGGTGATGAAAGATGAAATTGCAGTGGTGAAAGAACTCATTAACAGCAATCTTCCGGTCTTCGGAATTTGTCTCGGCCACCAGATCATTTCCGAATCATTCGGCCTTCCGACTTACAAAATGCACAACGGGCATCGCGGCATCAATCACCCGGTGAAAAATATCATCACGGGAAAATCGGAGATCACTTCGCAGAATCACGGATTCGCCGTTCGCCCGGAAGATGTGGCGAAAAATAAAGACATCGAGATCACACACGTCAATCTCAACGATCACACGATCGAAGGGCTCCGGCATAAAGTGAAAAAAGTTTTCTGCGTGCAGTATCACCCGGAAGCCTCACCCGGTCCGCTCGACGCGCGCTATCTCTTCGATGATTTTGTGAAGATGATAGACACTGTAAAGAAAAAAGTATCAGTTTAAAAAAGTTGGTCGTTAGGTCGTTGGTGGTAGGTGGTCGTTGTATACCATGAAATCATCTTCCTCTAAAGACCACCTGCCACCAACGACCAACGTAAAATACGACCAACTATATGAGTTTTATCGCCCAGATCAACGCCAGACAGATCCTCGATTCGCGCGGCAATCCAACCATTGAAGTAGATGTGATCACCAATTCCGGTTCGCTCGGAAGAGCAGCTGTTCCTTCGGGTGCGAGCACGGGAACGCACGAAGCGGTGGAATTGCGCGACGGCGATAAAAAAGCGTACATGGGAAAAGGTGTGCTGAAAGCGGTGAATAATGTGAACACCATTATCCGCGAAGATCTGAATGGCATGTACATTTTTGACCAGGCAGGAATTGACGCGAAGATGATCACGCTCGACGGAACTCCGAATAAAGGAAACCTGGGTGCGAACGCGATTCTCGGTGTTTCACTCGCGTGCGCAAAAGCGGCTGCAGAAGAATCGGGGCAACCGTTGTTCCGCTATGTGGGCGGAGTGAATGCAGGATTATTGCCGATACCGATGATGAACATTCTCAATGGTGGAGCGCATGCTGATAACGGAATTGACTTCCAGGAATTCATGATCATGCCGATAGGTGCGGAAAATTTTTCGGAAGGATTGCGAATGGGAACAGAGGTTTTTCATAATCTGAAAAAAGTGCTGAAGGATAAAGGCCTCGCGACGAACGTTGGCGATGAAGGAGGATTTGCGCCGAACATCAAGAACAATGAAGAGGCGATCGAGTATGTTTTGAGAGCGATAGAGGCGGCGGGATACAAAGCGGGAAAAGATATTTACATCGCGATGGATGCGGCGGCTTCGGAATTCTACGATGCGAAAACAAAGAAATATGTTTTCAAAAAATCGGACGGGAAGAAACTGGGCAGCGAGGAGATGGTGGATTTCTGGGCGGCGTGGGCGAAAAAATACCCGATCGTTTCGATCGAAGACGGACTGGCCGAAGATGACTGGAGTGGCTGGAAAAAACTAACCGAAAAGATAGGCGGAAAAGTGCAGCTGGTGGGTGATGATCTTTTCGTTACGAATACCGAACGATTGCAGAAGGGAATCAATGAAGGGATCGCGAATTCCATCCTGGTCAAAGTGAACCAGATCGGAACATTGAGCGAAACGATAGACGCGGTGACGATGGCGCACACGAATT
>DATJEX010000279.1:0-2115 GCA_035496135.1 Bacteroidia bacterium | reverse complement strand
TTCATTCCGGAAGAGTGAATTATTTATTGATCCATGCTTTTCTCAAACGCAGTTGCGCCTGTGTCGCATCGGTATTCACAGAAAGAACATTCTTCTTGATCACGCCGACAGTGTGCAGCGTTCCCTTCAGTTTCACGGTTTTCAGTTTTCCTTTCGCGTTCGCGCGTTGCACGACGACGGTGATCTTATCACCGGCTTCTGCCAATGCGATGTACGCTGTGAGCACATCATTTCCATTCTGTGGTGTGATCTTGATCCCGTTCACACTCACGAAAATGTCTCCTTTCTGGTAACCCATCTCTCTTCCGAAATCATTCACGTTTCCGGGATACATTCGGATCTTTCCATCCGTATCAAGACGCAATCCATATCCGCCGAACGGATCGATCACCTGTACCGTCGCTCTTTCCTGGTAAAGAATGCCAACATTATTCAGGTATTCTTCCAATGGAAGTGGCTCGCCACCGATCACATACTTCTTGAAGAAATCGCCGATCTCGGGATAAGTCAATCGCACGATATCAGCGAAGAGCGAATCATCATTGAATGATTTGTCCTTACCGTAAAGTTTGGAAAGATCATGCATCATGTCCTGCGTGCCGTATTTTCCATCCGACAATTCACGCAAACGGATATCGAGACAAAGACCGATGAGCGCGCCTTTCGCGTAAACGTTGTTGTACTGATCTTCATATTTATCAAGACAGCCTTTGCTCATCTCCGTGAACGAAAGATTATCCTGGTAATTCGAAGCGCGCACCATTTCATCATGGATCTCGAGCAGGTAATCATCGAGTGAAAGCGTTCCGTATTTCACCTGCACATGATGCGCCGCGTATTCTGTCAGTCCTTCGTACATCCACAGGTGTTCGCTCATCTGCGGATTGTTGTAGTCGAAATCGCCGATCTGCGTGGAGTGAATGCTCAGTGGTGTAACGACGTGAAAAAATTCGTGAGCGGAAACATCTTTCACCGTTTGCGCGATGTCGGCCGGTTTCTGTTCGAGCAGCGTGTACATCGAGGAATAGGAATGCTCGAGCGCGCCGAAAGATCCCGACTTGAATCCATTCGGATCATCGGTGAGATAAATGATGAAAGCATAATTCTTTATGGGCAATGTTCCGCCGAGATATTGACGCTGCAGGTCGAGCAGAATTCTCAAACTGTCGGCGACGAATTTTGCAGACACGAGTTTGTTCGGCGAATAAACGGAGATCAGCACATCCGCTCCGCCAATGAGAACGTGCGCCGTGTCCGGGCGATCGTACATGATCGGTCCATCCACGAGTTGCATGTAATCGGGAATGGTGTACGTGTCCACATCACTTGTGTGAATCGCATTTGTGTACGCTGTTGATCCGTAGAAATACGATGGATGTTTGAACTTCACCACGTAGGTTGTTTTCTTCATGCCGTCGAAGTAGCCGAAGAGCCCGTGTGTGTTGATGACGAAATTCGTATCCGCTTCAAAATTTGTTCCTGCCGGTTCGAACACCCGTTCACCGCGTGTCTCTGCATCCCACGTGTCTTCCACGCTGTACTCGATCTTCTCGAGTTGTTTCGCGTTCACGATCTGCCACGTGTTCACATCAAGTTTGTTCACCACCATTTCTTTTCCCGAGTGATCATACGCTTTCAGGTCTTTCGCGAATTTTCCGAAGTTGTAAACCTTGTACGTTCCCGGAACCATCGCCGGCATGCGATAGAGCACCGTGTCTTTTTTCATCGCCGGGGTAATGAGGTCGATCGTCAACCGGTCATCCACACATTTTGTGAGATCGACAGAGAATTGATACTGATCATTCTGCTGCGCGGTGAGTTGAGAGAGCGGTGAGAGCAGAATAGAGAGAAAAAGAAGTTTTTTCATTGGAGAAATTATTAGCGGTAGAGTTTGTCGATCTTCCAGTTGTTCAGTTTTTTCAGAATGACGAATAAGAGCAGTAACTGGACGAACAGGCTGATATTATCGGAAGTCGGGAACATTTTATCCGCGGTCCAGATCGTGCTGGCTTGTATGGCGCTTGATGCGGAAGTGACGCCGATCGTGCCGAAAAGATTATTGGCGAAATGTATTCCCATCACACTTTCAAGTCCTTCATCCATCGCGGCGAACAT
>DATJEX010000278.1:0-6804 GCA_035496135.1 Bacteroidia bacterium | reverse complement strand
ACGTCCTGGAGACCTGGTCTCCGATTCAGTCGGAAATGTTTTCATGACGGGCGGTTTTGATCTCGCTTATCCTATCGTCTTCCCGCCAGAAACACTCTATGCTCCATCCGGAAGTTGTTCCTTTCAATGTGATCCGATGTTCCTGGTTCAATTCAATTCGAATGGAACATGTCTTTCATCCCTTGCACTTCAAAGCGGAGGAGATGACATTTGTGCTATCGCGGAAGACCGGTCAGGAGCACTTTATGTTACCGGAGATTTTATGTCCACTTCATTTTCACTAGGACCATTCAATTTCCCGTTGCAGAACAATAATTCAGCATTCACGCATGAAGAATTCTTCATCGCTAAACTGATCCCGGAGATAAGCGCAGGTAATGAATCTCCGCTTCAACATTCTTTGTTCACTGTTTTCCCTAACCCTTCTGCTGGAAAATTCGAATTCAGGTCCGGTGAGAATATTACCGGTGTAATGATGATCACCGATATCCGGGGAAGAATAATTTCTGAGGAGAAAGTAAATTCAAATGATCTAATGATTGATCTTTCAGGAAGTGACCCCGGAGTTTATTTCTATAAGATCATTTTTGATAACGGAGAGTTTCTCACGGGAAAACTGTTGAGGGAATAATTCACCACAACTATTCACCATTAACTAAAGCAGATCGTTTTTGTTTATGCCCAACCACTCCAGCGCTGCACCATGCAATAATTTTTCCTTCGTCTCTTCATCCCAATCCATCGTTTTGATGAGCGTGCCCGGAACATTTTCTCCCAATGGGAACGGATAATCACTTCCGAGCGCGACTTTATCAGCGCCGAATTGATTCACGACAAACTCCAGCATGTTCTTATCGTGCACGAGTGAGTCGATCCAGAATCTGCCAATGTAATTTTTCGGCGGAACGTTATTGTCGATCGCGGTGAGGTCGGGACGGCAATCGAACCCGTGCTGCACTCTACCGACTGTTGCGGGAAAACTTCCTCCACCGTGCGCGAACGCTACGCGGAGCTTTGGAAATTTTTCAAAGACTCCACCGAAGATCATGGAGCAAATGGCGCGCGATGTTTCAGCCGGCATTCCCACGAGCCAAGGCAGCCAGTATTTCTGCATGTCCTTCTCGCCCATCATTTCCCACGGGTGAATGAAAACCGCCATGCCGAGTTTTTCGCAAGCCGCAAATATTTCCCGGAATTCTTCTTCGTTCAGATTCTTCTGATTCACATTCGTGCCGATCTGAATTCCTTTCAGCCCGATCTTTTTGCATCGCTCAAGTTCCTGCACCGCCAGTTTCGCATCCTGCATGGGAATGGTTCCGAGACCAATGAATCGCTTCGGAAAACGTTTGCAGATATCAGCAATGTGATCATTGAGAAAAACAGAGATCTCGAGACAATCTTTCGGTTTTGCCCAATAGGAAAACATCACCGGGACAGTCGACAAAACCTGTACGTGCACGTGATGATGATCGCATTCTTTTATCCGCTTCTCCGCACTCCAGCAATTGTCTTCCACTTCACGGAAGAATTTTCCATCGTCCCGGATCATGCGTGCGCAACACGGTTTAATGTGATCGAGCTGAATGAATCCGCCGTAACCGAATTTCTCTTTCCAGTTGGGAATATTCTCGGGGAGAATGTGCGTGTGAATGTCGATCGTGAATAATTCCATAGAATTCAAGATTCAAAATTCAAGATTCAAGATTACCTCTACGCGATGCGCAATTTTGAATGTTGAATTTTGAATTTTTAATGGGAAGAGGATTTCGTTGGCACAGGTGGTTCCATCACATGCCCGCATTTTTTACAGGTGCGCAATTTTTCATCGCCGTAGAATTTGGCGAACACGCCCTGGAATTGTGTCTGGATATCGGTGAGCACAAAATATTCCTCGAATAATTTCTCATTGCACTTTTCGCAGAACCACATCAAGCCGTCTTTCTCTCCTTCACGGCGTTTGCGTTCCATTACCAACCCGATCGTGTTTTCTCCACGGACAGGATTGTGCGGAACATTCGGAGGCAACAGGAAAATTTCTCCTTCATTGATCGGAACATCAACAGCCTTTCCGTCTTCCTGGATCTTCACCGTGATATTTCCCTCGAGCTGGTAGAAGAATTCCTCGCTCTGGTTAAAGTGATAATCCTTGCGTGCGTTAGGTCCGCCCACGACCATGACAATGAATTCCGTGTCCTTGTAAACGACTTTGTTGTTCACCGGCGGCTTGAGCAAATGGCGATTCTCATCGATCCACTTTTTGAAGGAAAAAGGTCTTGTGATCATGGTTGTGATTTTATTGACACTAAGTTACACAAACTTCAGTAAGCCGTAGGCAGTAAGCAGTAAGCAGTCGGGAGTTGATTTAATTAATGAACACCTGCTTGCCTACTGCCTACTGCTTACTTACATTTGCCATTCACTCACCACCCATGAACAAATACCAGTGTCCACAATGCGGAGCGGCAAGTTCGATGCGGACTTCTCCGACCACCTACCATTGCATTTATTGCGACAGCAGTTTCGAAGTGCAACCCGATCAGCAGGAGGTGCTGAACACTATACTCCAGCAACAGCAGCAGCAAGCGGCAAATAAACAGGCGATCATCGATCAGCTGAACGCGCTTCGTTCTACCACCAACGCTGTTGCTTATGCCAAACCACGCATCAGGATCGTAACATTGTTGGTGGTAATACTTGTTTTCATTGGCGGAATGGCCGGATTCATTTTCAACAAAAAGAGTCATTCGCTCATCGCAGCAGGAACAGGCGGAATGCTCAGCGGAAGCAACTGGAGCACGGCAACGATCAGGGACTTCAAAGTTTTTTCAGGAACAAAAGGAACGGTGGTGTGGCAATTGTATGAACAGAGTGGTTACAATCTGGACAGCGAACGTTACATCCTGCGCATCATCGACCCGGTGAAAAATTCGGTGACGAAAGAGATGGCGTTCGTTCCAACGGTCACCTGGGATGAAGGATTCAATTCCGGCGAATTCATCGGCGACTTCCACGCTTTCGGTGACACGTGCTGGATCATCAATGACCGCGACGGACTCATTGCCCGTGATGCGTACACAGGCGATGTGATCGTTGACAAAAATCGGCTGGGGAAAATGTTTCCGAAGTTGGCGAGCGGCGTTACCAAAGCTTCCTACTACGACGGGCAAGCCTATTTTGAACTGAATACTAATGATGGATTTGAATACCGTTACAGCCCGTGGACGAACAAGCTTTACACGAAAGATGAATGGGATGCATTGGAAGATGCGAAAGGAAATAAAATCGACCGCACGTTCTTCAATTTATCCGATGATGATAAACGTCCGCAACTTTATATTTCCGCAGAAACAGTTTCCGCGTATGATCTCCGTTCCAATCTGTTCGGAAGCAACCTGGAAGAATATTCTTCCGGCGGAGTTCCTTCCTACTACAAGTCGAGCATTCACTCTGTGAAAAAAGTGAATCCCGATAAAGTGTATTTCAACGGTGTGATTGAATACGCGGATAATTCCAGGGCGATCATCGCATACCAGGAATCGAACAATAAAAAATCACCGATGCATATCTGTGCGATCGATGCCAGCGGGAAAGAATTGTGGAATATCAGCAACAACGATACAAAACCTTTCAACGAATCTTTTTCCTCGAGCAATCGTTCGGTGGATCATTTCATCTCGGGAAATAAAATTGTTTTCTATCTCCCATACGATAACAATCACACCATAGAGCTGGACATGACTTCGGGTAAAACAGACTGGGTCTACAGCTCAGACAATACTTCCATAAAATGAATCTCGATCTGACAGGTAAGCACGCGCTCGTGTGTGGCAGTACGCAGGGAATCGGCAAAGCGGCTGCGCTGGAACTCGCGGCGCTTGGAGCGGATGTAACACTTCTCGCACGCAACGAACCGCGGTTGAAAACAGCTGTTGCCGAATTGGGCGGAAAGGGAAAACACAATTACATCGTCGCCGATTTTTCTGATCCGGCAAAACTGAAGAACACGATCGACGATTTTCTGAAAAAAGAAAAGATCATTCACATTCTCGTCAACAATACCGGCGGGCCTCCGGGCGGACCGATCACGGAAGCGAAGACTGAAGAATTCGTTTCCGCTTTTTCGAATCATTTGCTCTGCAATCACATTTTAGCACAAGCTGTTCTCCCGGGAATGAAATCGGCGAAATACGGGCGCATCATCAATGTCATTTCCACTTCGGTGAAAATTCCGCTCAAAGGGCTTGGCGTTTCGAATACGATCCGTGCCGCAGTGGGCAACTGGGCGAAAACACTTTCACTCGAAGTGGCACCATTCGGCATCACGGTCAATAATGTTCTTCCCGGTGCGACTTCCACGCAGCGTCTTGCTTCCATCATTGAAACAAAATCGCAAAAGACGAATGTGGATCAGGTTCACATAGAAAAAGAAATGATCGCCGAAATTCCAGCCGGAAGATTCGGTGCGCCGGAAGAGGTTGCCGCAGCGATCGCTTTTCTTGCTACACCTGCCGCTGCTTATATCAACGGAATAAATGTTCCTGTTGACGGTGGAAGAACCGGTAATCTTTGATTTTTTTAGCGGCACGAAGTGCCGACCTCCTTTGTTCTTTTTTGTCTCGCCAAAAAAGAACCAAAAAAAGCGACCCCTGCCCAAGGCGCCTGTCGCACATGCAACCGCAGGATGAATTTCTCTTTGCCGTCGCTGGTAAATGTTTCGCCATCACGCCAGGGCGCGATTTCGCACGTGCCCACCCTTCTGAAACATTTAAGGCGACTGCGCTCCCGCCTCATCACACAGAAATTCATCCGCCGCGCTGGGGTAGGGCATTCTCAGGAACTGTTCTGTTAAGGCAATAAATCTTTTGAACGCGAATCCGCGCAGGCCTGCATGACATTTCATGCGCGACGATGCACGTGCGCGATCGCCTTGGAATTTTTCAGAAGGGCTGGAATGAGCGATGTTGCCGTGTCACGGCTTGACGTGATCACGGCAACGGGGAAAGATTCCTCAGCGATGGCAAAGATGAAATGTCATGGCGCAGGAATGTGCGACAAGGCCCTTGCGTCCGCCGGGGCGGATTGATTTTTTTGGTTCTTTTTGCATCAAGGCAAAAAGAACGAAGAGTTATGGCGCTTGCACCATGAAACACAATTCATCAACTAATTATCACCAATCATCGAATAGAAAAAACCTGAGAATGATTTTCTCTATTTTTGCGATCAGAACTGAAATGATCATTTATGGGCATCTTTAAAGAATTCCGGGAATTTGCAGTGAAAGGGAATGTGATCGATCTTGCCGTCGGTGTCATCATCGGCGCCGCTTTCGGAAAGATCATAAGCTCACTCATTGACGATGTGATCACTCCGCTCATTCTCAAACCGGCGCTCGATGCAGCGCACCTGACGAAACTCGAAGAACTCACCATGTTCGGCTCCGTGAAGTACGGAACTTTTATTGCCGCGGTCATCAATTTTGTCCTTGTCGCTTTCACTCTTTTTCTCATCATCAAAGCGATCAATGCCGCCAAGAGAAGAGACGCCGCGAAAAAAGTTGCAGTAGCTGAACCCACCAAAGAAGAATTGCTCCTCACGGAGATCCGTGATCTGCTCAAAGAAAAAAAATAAGCCCATGAAAAAATTGCTCGCCCTTCTTCTTTTCCTTCCTGTTTTCCTTCACGCGCAGGACAATGATGCTTCCGGGCCATCCATGATTCCCGATCTCGCGCGGGCAGATGATTCCGCTTCCACCGACAGCACGAAGATCTGGGCCAAAGGCGGTGCGTTCGCGCTGAATTTCACGCAGGCTTCTTACACCAACTGGGCAGCGGGTGGAATAAATTCCATTTCGGGACAGGTGCTCTTCGGTGTATTTGCCAACTATAAAAAAGGGCTGAATACGTGGGACAATTCGCTCGATCTCGGTTACGGTTTGCTGCAGCAAAGCACGAGCGCGTATGTGAAAAAAACAGACGACAAGATCGACTTCACTTCGAAATACGGACGCTATGCGTTCAAAAAAGTCTGGTTCTATTCCGCGCTCTTCGGATTCAAGACACAATTCCAGCCGGGCTACAATTATCTGGACGATACAGCAAAAACAAAAATCTCTGATTTCATGTCGCCGGGTTACGCGTTACTCGCGATCGGACTGGATTACAAACCGAACAAGAAATTCTCATTGCTTATTTCCCCGCTCACCGCCAAGTTCACATTCGTGAATGACCAGGCGCTCGCGGATGCAGGTGCGTATGGCGTGAAAAAAGCAGTATATGATACGGCTGGAAATATTATCACTCCAGGACAAAACGTCCGCGGAGAATTCGGTTCTTACCTGCGCGCACAATACAACACCGATGTGATGAAGAATGTAACGCTAGCCGCGCGACTCGAATTGTTCAGCAACTACCTGCACAATCCGCAGAACATCGATGTGAATGCCGACCTTCTTCTCGGCCTGAAAGTGAACAAGTACATTACTGCGAGCCTGAATTTTTCGGCGATCTATGATGATGATGTGATGATCGCGGTGGACAACAATCACGATGGAGTGATCGATGGCGTTGGTCCGAGATTACAGTTCAGGCAGGTGATGGCTGTTGGATTCTCTGCTAAGTTCTAAACCTCACCCCCGTACCCCCTCTCCATTGGAGAGGGGGCCGGGGGGTGAGGTTACTTAGCAATCAACCTGAATCCTTTTCCGTGAATATTCATGATCTCCACGGAAGGATCTTCTTTCAGGTATTTTCTCAGTTTCGCGATGTACACATCCATGCTGCGTGAGTTGAAATAACTGTCATCTCC
>DATJEX010000277.1:0-7495 GCA_035496135.1 Bacteroidia bacterium | reverse complement strand
GAATCGGAATTATCATCTTCCAGCCAGCGGTATGGATCAGGAACTTTTGTTCCGAAGTAATCGTCGACGGTATCAACTTTTCTTGTGACAGGATAAGTGATCTTGTTCTTCGATTCCGGAGTTGAATTTTCGGAACATTGAACGATGATGAACGCGAGGGCGAAGAGAGGAATGAGTTTTTTCATGGCGTTTTAGGAATGGTCAAATGTAGGAGATTCGGCCACTTGTGCAATGGATTTATCTGAACGGTTTGATCGAAAGGCAGAAGGGCGCAAAATCCCTGGCGAGGATCCTGATGAAGGAAGCGCTGTTGCTGAAAGGAGTGAATAAAGAAACGGGCGATTATCTCACGATAGAAATTCTTTCCACTGATTGCCCGTGCGCGGAAACCAATTTTACCAGGTATAATCCTGAAGATAAATTTTCAAGATCCATTTGCTTAGTGAAACCGGCTTTCACATTCTTTTCCACCGAAGAATAGACCACACGTCCCGCAGCATCGCTTATCGTCATGTTCAGATCGCCGGCATCTGCATTCGAAGTCAGTGTGAAAGTTCCATTGTTAGGATTCGGGAAAATGCTGAAGGAATTGAAAAGATCCTGTTCATGGATTCCCGTGCATGCATCCACGTTGATCGTGATAGAGGTGGCGTTGAAACATCCATTCGCATCTGTGTAACTATATGTGACTAGAGCAGGGCCGACTCCGGCATTGTAAGGGTAAAAGAAACCGGGTAATACGGCTGTTCCGGACCATGTGCCGCCGGATGGAGTTCCCGTCAATGAAACAGGAGCGTCATCAACACAAGGTGAAAGATCGGATGCGGAAATTGTGAGTGGTGGTGGCTGATTATAAGAAACGAGATTCACAGTATCAACAGACGAACATCCGGTAGAATCCGTTATGGTCACGGAATATGTTCCTGTACAAAGTGCTGTTGCCGTCTGCGTAGTTTGTGTTGGAATAGTATTCCAGCTGAATGTGTACGGACCTGTTCCACCAGCAGGCGTTGCCGTAGCTGTTCCGTTGCACATGGTGCATATTGGCTGTACAAGTGAAAATTCGACGGTGATCGGTAAAGGCGGAACGGTGAACGACTGGATCTGTGCACAACCATTCGCGTCGGTGACTTCAACAAGATAAACACCACCAGGAAGATTGGAGATCGTTGAAGTTGTTGCCCCGGATGCGAACCATAAATAGGTGTAAGGGCCTGTTCCTCCTGAAGCATTTACGGTGATGGCTCCGGTGCTTGTATTACATCCTGCATCGGTAATGTTTGCAGAAAGCACAATCGTGGATGGAGTTCCATTGATCGTGACAACGGTGGAGTCGATTACACCTGTTGTCATATTGGTACTCACGACCGTGTACGTGCCGGCACAAAGATTTGTCGCGGTTGCAGAATCACCGCCGTATGGTAACCAATGATAAGTGAAGTGATCAGCTGTACATGCCGACAAAATTGAAATGGTCGCCGATCCGTTGCATGCGCATGCACTCGCGTCATTGGTTGTTACGTTTATGCCGGTGGAACAGGATGCAACGGGGAACGTGAATGATCCGAAGAATCCGTCTCCGCAGGCGAGAATTTCTCCCGGCGTGTTTCCCAAATTGACATCATAAACCTGCGCCCCCGTTGTGACAGATGTGATCGGCAAGAGATTGATATCATATTCAATAATGCTATTGGGTCCGCCGACATAAACATTGCCGCACGCATCGAGACAGATTCCTCCTGTTTTGTAGTGAAGTCCTCCGGGAACAGAAACGCTGTCGAGTAAAACCAGGTTGGCCTTGTCCCGTTTTTTCACGGTCTCTCCATCGTAAGTGAACACAAAACATCCGACTGTGATGCCGTTATAACCGGAAAAATAAGTGTCCGTCGCGCTGGTGTCTGTTTCCACAAGTTTATATCCATCCACCACACTTCCGATCGTTGTATTCAGTGCATTCACTTTCCACAGCAGATTATCCGAAACAGTGTCGGGAGAAATAACAGCTGCAAAAACAAGTCCGAAGGCATCTCCATTTGCATCGACGGCCATGCAACGCGATTCACCTTTGGTACAGGATGAATGAAAGAAGGAAGGAGAGAGAGCGCCAGTCCCGGGATCCATGTTCAATACGATCGGGACCTGTCCTGTCTGAGTAACTTCAATCCCCATGATTTCCAGTTGACCGGTCTGTGGATTCGGATAAATGCGATAGGTTTCCCGTACATTACTCACAACCGGTGCATCCCAGATCAGCACTCCTGCAGAATTGAGTTTCACACATTCGTCGCCCCATGGTCCATATATGCAATAAGCATTTCCACTTGCATCGATCGTGAAATCGCCATAATATCCGGGAGCGTTGGTGTTATAGGTCCATAACGGAGATCCCGTGGAAGAATATTTCTGCAGCTGGTATGGAGTTGTACCGCCGTAACAATAAATATTGCCGGAAGCATCGTGCTGAATGTCGTAAGCTTTATTATTCCCGATCAGATTCGGCGAAAGGATCCATGGATCGATCACAAGTGTTTTTGTGTGATCGTAATTCCCGAGTGAAAATGAGATGGACTTTCCATTCAGCGAGAAGGAAGAAGTGACAACCGAAGAATGATCGTCGAGGTAAAAAGTGGAAGGTGCTTTATCCGTGATCAATCCATTTCCGGAATTCATTTTCAGATCGCCGTTCGCGTCAATAAACTGGTGATCCGTTCCGTCCCATTTCATCCGGATGACCGCTGGGTCGGCGCCTGGATGAATAACGAAGGAATATTTCAATCCGCCATTTTCTGTGTAGGAGAATTCAATATCAATCCCGGTGTAAATATTCCTGCAGATCAGTTTTTCCCAGGCATTCGCGGTGATGGTGCCATTCGTATGTCCCGGATCGGGAAAGGTGAAATAGTTTTGTTGCTTTTGTTCCGGTTCGAACGTTGCAGATGGATCTGCATTCACAAAATGCAGTGTCTGCCGCAGTGTTTCCGATCTGCGCTCTTCAGAAACGTCACCATCTCCGTTCTCCTCATTCTTCATTACCGTTTCTACAAACTGTACAGAACTTCCATTGAACAACACGACCGCATTTCCCATTCGTGAACCGTAGGAAGGAAGAGCCGATCCATCCGGAGAATTGTAAGTATCGAATTGCCCCATGTTCCCGACAAAATATGGTGTAAACGGCTTCACGGAAAAATTCACATATCCATTGGAATGCTGGCCATAAGCGTTTCCGCAAAATAACAGCAGCAGGAACAGTGCGCCTATAAACGGACTGTTTTGGTTTTTACGAAGGATCCGAAGCATAAATGAAATTTTCATATGATCTAATTTACGAAGAATGAAGAGCCGTCTAGCCTTTTTCTTTTTTGCTTCTTACGCGGTCACATTCGCTTTGTAATTGGTGGCAGAACTTCGAAGCAGCGTCTTTCCGGCACATCGCGATCCAGATGGAGGAGGGGGCGTTGCTTGAGATTCTCCATCCCTTTTTCCTACTTTTATGACTCAATAATTCCCGATATGTCCGAAGAAACGAACGAAGCTGTGGAATCAGCGGCTGCTCCCGAAGAAAAGAAAGAACGCGTCGCGCTCAAGAAGCCGGAACCGCCTGCGACGAAAGTGGTGGATGTGTATCGTTTGATCGATGGAGAATTCAGTGAATTCGCTGAGGCGGAAACGATCGACAGGTCGAAATTCTTCAAAGTATTCCATCGCGAATTCACGAAAGACGGTGAGATCATTCTCGAAGTGCAGTACGACCCGGACGGAGTCGAACTTCAGAAAACGCTGAATAAGCTGAATGAGAACGGCAAGATCATCGCGCATGAATTGTTCAATGAAGGCCAGCGCGCCGAGCATATCACGTTCGAGCTGGATGAAAAAGGAAGGATCGTGAAGGAATTGCATGAATTCGAAGAAGGATTCCCGCTCACCACTTTTTTCAAATACGACGACCAGGACCGCGTGATCGAAAAGCGTGTGGATGACAGTGATGGGGAATTGCAGAAGCGGGAGACTTTTGAATATCATCCTTCGTGGAAAGACAAGATCGTGAAGCATGTGATCTACGACGAAGAAGGAGAGATCTCGCAGGAAGAAACGAGGGAATATGAAGAACGCGACGGCGAAGTGAAAGTAAAGAAGATCGAGAGTACCGATCACACATTTGACAAATACAGCCGCACGGAATTCTTCGACGCGAAATCAAGAGAAGACAGCATCGGTTACGCCACGTTCAATGAAAAAGATAAAGTGACAGAATACGTGAAGATCGTTTTTGACGAATACGGCCGTGAAGCGGAAGAACATTCTGTTTCGGTGAATGACAGCGATAATTTCAAAGTGTATTACACGTATGACGATTACGACCGCGTGGTGAAACAGGAGCAACACCAGGACGACAAGATCATTTCTTCCATCAATCGCCGTTTCGGGAAAGAAGGGAATGCGGACCTGATCGGTGTGCGTTCATTCAATAGGGGAGTGTATCTGGATTATTATGAGTTTGAGTATTGGGGATGATCAGTTTAATGTGGGAAGATTCCGTATTTTTAATTGAATTAATTAAGCGATGGAAAACATAGTTATCAGTACAAGCAAAAAGGAGGAAACCGATTTTATTTTGCAACTCATGCGAAAATTAGGATTCAAGGCTCTTGTTATTTCGGATGAAGAGAAGCGGATGAAGGCGAGAGGGAAATTGGTTAAGCTTGCAAGATCAGCGGGGACTCATTTTGTGAGTGAAGATGAAGTTGAATATGAGGTTAAGAAAGTGAGACGAAACCGGCATGGCAAAAAAAAATAAATTGGTCATTGATACCAATTTGTGGGTGAGCTGGCTGATCTCGGGAAGGAAGTCTCATTTGAACAGGATCCTATTGGATGAGCAAGCAATAATTTTCTCATCAAGTGAACAGGTGATTGAGCTTTTTGAAGTGATTGAGCGGGGAAAATTCCGTAAGTATTTAACCCGGCAGTTGATCGATGAATTCAAATTGTTTTTTCTTGAATCAGTAAATATTGTCAAGGTCACGATAAAAGTGGAAGCCTGTCCCGATCCTGATGATGATTTTTTGATAGCGCTGGCTGTAACTGCGGGAGCAGATTATCTGGTTACAGGAGATAAGGTACTGCTCGGAATGAAAAAATATAAGTTAACAAAGGTCATTCCGGTAAATCGGTATTAGGAACTCTTTTAAAGATGAGAAAACTTTCAGTTCTGATTCTTCTTTTGTCATTAGTGATTCAAGATTTCGCTTCCGACCTGAAGAAAAAAGATCCGTTCCTTCTCCGTCTCGATTCCATCACGCATTTTCTCAATGTATATGACACGCTCAGTCCTTTCGATGACGGAGCATATGAACTCATTGATTCGCTCCAGGGAGAGATAACAGGAAGAATGCTCAGCGTTCTGAACGATAAGAGAATTGTCAATTACGATATTGAAAAAATATGGGGTGATAAGATCGGGATCGCTGTTTCTCCCGATAAACGCGTCTGGTATTTTACGATCGATGCGAAGAATGGCGGATCGTGGCACATGATGCTTTCGATCTTTCACTGCAGGTACCGGAACGGAAAGGTAGAAGCGTACATGGACGGAAATCAGAATGAAGGAGCAGCGGCCTACTATTTTGGTTCCGTTTATCTCGTGGACTCAACGCGGCAGAAATATATCGCGTTGGGAGGACTGCGAACATGCAATACCTGTCAATCGGAAACAGCAGTCGTCATCACGCTGGATTCTACCTACAGCATTGAAACACTTTATGAATCCGATTCACGATATGATGACAGCGATGTTTTTGAATACAATGACAAAACGAAAATTTTCGCTTATGCGTATTCCAATTGGTCGGATGATCCATTGTACGGAGGAGGCGACAGGACGGATGATACGAAAGAATTCATTTACCGGTACAAAGGGAAATTCCAATACCTCGATGGCGAATTCATCGAGATCGAAAAGACAGTGTTGACCGAACCGGTGAAGAATTAAAATTCATTTTTTTCAACCGACAACTGAAAACCGACAACCGACAACTGACAACTGGATTCATTCCCAGATTACATTTCCTATTGTGATCACCACTTTTGTTCCAAGCGCGAATCCATTCTCATCTTTCATATCCACGATCTCGAGTTTTCCTTCCGATTGTCCGTCTGCATTCGACTGCGCTAAGCGTTCCCGCGTAATGTCGAGCGCCGCCGATTTGTGATCTTTCCTTTCGTCTTTTTCAAATTCCGCCGCTTTTTCTCTGCCAATTCCGTTGTCTTCTATTTCGCAGATAATTGTTTTGTTTTTTACAAGGAATCGTACAACGATCTTTCCGGCTTTTTCCTCAAGATGCTGCATGCCGTGAATGACCGCGTTCTCCACGAAAGGCTGAATGAGCATGACCGGGATGAACACCGCTTCGGGATCGATCAGCGGATCTGTTTCTATTGTGTATGAAAATCTGTTGCCGTGACAGAGCGCTTCGAGGCCGAGATAATATTCAAGTGATTCCGCTTCCTGGGCGATGCTCGTGTACGACGTGCGCGAATTCTCGAGTGTGATGCGCATGAGCTTTCCGAATTTCGCAAGATATCTTCTCGCTTCGGCAGAATCATTCCGCGCGATGAATCCCTGGATCGATTGCAGCGCGTTGAAAATAAAATGCGGGTTCATCTGCAAACGCAGCGCCTTCTGTTCCAGCTCGAGCAGATTCTTTTCCATCGAAACTTTCTGCACTTTTTCCTTCGCTTTGCGTTTGATGATGCGTACGCGCCACGTGAACAGAAGCAACACAACCAGCAAAGCAACACCTCCAACCCCGATACGGAACGGCCACGTGGCCCAGATCGGTGGTGTGATGTGAAAGGAATATCGCTTGACGTCGCTCCAGTAACCGTCCGAATTTTTCGCCTGCAATTCAAACGTGTAATCACCGGGAGGAAGATTGGAATATGTTGCCTGCCGTTCGATGTTGTCGGGTGTCCAGTTCTTTTCAAAACCATCGAGCTTCCATCGGAAACGGACGCCTTCCGGGTTGCGCAGGTCGATGCCGGTGAATTCAAAGCGCAGGTGATTTTCGGAATAGGGAAGAACGAGTGAATCGGGAAACGGCGACCAGCTGTCACTTCTTTTTCCTTTTCCGAATTC
Organism: Bacteroidia bacterium; assembly: GCA_035496135.1. Classification (GTDB taxonomy): domain Bacteria; phylum Bacteroidota; class Bacteroidia; order Palsa-965; family Palsa-965. The sequence continues at coordinate 357 of DATJEX010000277.1, read as the reverse complement.
TGTATTCTCGATCGGGTCGAAAAATAATTTTATTCCAGTGATGTGAACCTGCGGCGGTTCGCGCGTGATGTAATCGTTCTGCACGTTATACACGCTCGCGCCATTGATCGTGCCGAACCACATGCGCCCGAGTGTGTCGACCGATGCGGCGTTCAGCGACGTTTCAATTCCGTTCAGTCCTTCCGCTTTGCCATAATGTTTCAGCATAAGCAGATTTCCATTCTTGTCGATCGTGATCTTGTCAAGTCCTTTTTCTGTTCCTACCCAGAGATTATGATCATGATCGCAGATGAGTAAATAAATATTATTCGAAGCAAGTCCATCTTTCCGCGTAAAATTCCGGAAGGTTTCACCATC
>DATJEX010000276.1:0-5354 GCA_035496135.1 Bacteroidia bacterium | reverse complement strand
CTGTTGCCTGTCGCCTGTTACAATGTTTCGGGTGAATACAGCATGGTGAAACTCGCCGCGGAAAAAGGATTGATCGACGAGCAGAAGATCGTGATGGAAAACATGATCGCCTTCACGCGCGCCGGAGCGGACATCATCATCACCTATCACGCGCGGGATATTGTGGAGAAGGGTTGGTTGTAAGCGTGATGTCGGGTGTTATCACGAAGTGATGTCGGGTGTTATCACCCGACATGAACCACCAACAGCAGTCTTAATTGTCGCCTGATCGAAGAAGAACCCGTTTTGTATTTTCAAAATTTCATTTACATTCGCACCCGATTTTAGTTTTTTATATGTACGCTGCGAATTTTACTTATGGGATTAAGAAACCGAACAAGATTGCTGGATCATTCCTGCTTTTTCATCACTACATCATGCTTTAAGATGCTTCCTCTCCTGGAGGATGATATATATAAGTCTATTCTCTACGAATCGATGCAGTATGTGAATACCAAGTATTCTGCAGTCATCATTTCATATGTCTTCATGCCGAACCACATTCATTTCATCATCTGTTTTGAGAAGAAGAATAAACTGATCGAGTATATGCGGGATTTTAAAAAATTCACATCGTACAAGATCACAAGAACAATGAGATCGGTTGAGGGCAAGAAATCCTTGGATCCGCTCCATTATCAACACCGCCAACAGGTTCTGAAAGTGTGGCAGGATCGTTTTGATGATCTATACCTTTTCACGACGAAAATACTGCTGATCAAACTGAATTACATTCACGAGAATCCGGTCAGAAAGAAATTGTGTGATGAACCTTCCGATTATAAACACAGCAGCGCAGCCTTTTACCTGAGAGATGAAACTCCTCTGATGCCAATAACTCATTTTACACAAATTGTCTAGTCCTGACCGTGTCGGGTGATAACACCCGACACCACTTCGTGTGAAACACCCGACACCACTTCGTGTGAGACACCCGATACCACTTCGTGTAATCCCGTTTGCCAATCCTTACCTTTGAGTTCACTCCATGCACGACCCGAAGGCCATTAAGATCTCCGATTTCCTCTGGGAACTACCCGAAGAACGAATCGCGAAACATCCACTGGAAAACCGTGATGAGTCGAAATTGCTGATCTGTGAAAACAGAGAACTGCGGGAGAAAAAATTCCGTGACCTTCCTGAAGAGATCCCATCAGATTCGCTGATCGTTTTCAATACCACCAAAGTTGTGCGCGCGCGTTTGATGATGCAGCGCGTGAGTGGCGCCACGATCGAGATCTTCTGCACCGATTCGGCGAATGCTTCATCCGATATCACGATGTTGCTCGCTTCTTCTTCACCGGTCCGCGTCATGGCTTTTGTCGGGAATGCGAAACGCTGGAAGGAAGATGAAGAATTGAACCAGTCACTTTCCATTGGAGAAAAAACGATCACGCTTCACGCAAGACGAATGGAGAAACGTTCCGATCAATTCGTGATCGAACTTTCGTGGGACGATGCATCGATCTCCTTCTCGGAAATTCTCGAGGCCGCCGGAAAAATCCCACTCCCGCCTTACATCGACCGTGCTGAAGAAAGCGACGACGCGGCGCGTTACCAGACGGTTTACGCCAATGAGCCCGGGTCGGTAGCGGCTCCCACAGCAGGATTGCATTTCACCAGCGAAGTGCTGACCAAACTCCTTCATAACAAAGTTGAATTCCTGAATGGTACGCTTCACGTTGGTGCAGGCACGTTCAAACCGGTGAAAGTGGAAACCATGGAAGCGCATGAAATGCATCGTGAAAAAATTTCCGTTACTGCCGATTATATTCAGACACTCCGCGATGCGCTCGGAAGAAATATCATTGCTACGGGAACAACTTCGCTGCGCACCATTGAAAGTGTATACTGGTTCGGCCGGCAACTCGTGCTTGAACCCGGCGTTTACAAAAAGGAAATGTTCGTTGGACAATGGGAACCTTATATGAACGAAACGGACGTTCCGGTGAAGATCGCATTGAACGCCATTCTCGACTGGATGCGCGAGAATAAACTGGAAGAACTCGAAGGATTCACGCAGCTGCTCATTGTGCCCGGTTACAAATTCCGGATCGCGAACGGACTCATCACGAATTTCCATCAACCCGGAAGCACGTTATTATTGCTCGTTGCTGCATTCATTGGTGAAGACTGGAGAAAGGTTTACGACTACGCATTGACGCACGATTTCCGGTTCCTGAGTTATGGTGACAGCAGCTTACTCTGGAGAAGCAAAAAATCATGAAGAGATACGGGCCACTCGCTATTCCTTTTACCATTTACGCACTGGTCTTTCTGTACGTTTTTATCCGCGCAACCATTCTTTCGTTCACACACGACGAAGCACTCAGTTACGAACTGATCAACGGCAACACGCAGATCGCCGATACGGCGAATCACCACCTGTTGAACACGTGGCTGATGTCATTTTTCTCAAAGCTGTTCGGAAATCGGGAGCTCATTTTGCGTTTACCGAATCTTCTTGCGTTCATTCCCTACGCGTGGTTCGCGCACAAACTACTCACACTTCCGGGAAAAACATATCTCATTTATCCCGGTATCGCACTCCTGTTCCTCAATCCTTTCGTGCTCGATTATTTTTCACAGGCGCGTGGTTACGGACTCTCGCTGGGATTCCTCATGCCGTCTTTATATTTTCTGCTCCGTTCCTGCGGAAAAGAAAATACTTCCCGTGCGCTGTTGATGGATCTTGCGTGGAGCATCTTCTTCGCTTCACTGGCATTACTCGCCAATCTATCGATGCTGAATTTTTTTATCGCCGCACTGGTGATCTTCATTGCCCGCTATATGTTTCTCTTATTTTCAGGGCCGCGTGGTGAAAAAAAACAGCTGCTCATTTTTTCATTCCTGGTTCTTCTTACGCTTTTACCACTTCTCTACGCTTACATACGTTTGCGATTCCTTGGATCGACGAATCAACTCTATTTCGGAGCTGATAATTTCAGTGATGCTGTTTCATCACTTTTTGAAAGGAGTTTCTATTCCGCGCCATACCCGGTAAAACTTTCAGTTGCACTTCAGTATTTCGTACTGCTCATCGTTCCTGTTGGTGCGCTTCTCGTGATCGCGAAAAGATCATTCGGAGGAAGACTGGGTATTGTTACCGCATTGTTGTTGATGATCACGATCGGATCGTTCGCAGAAAATCATTTATTCTCGGCGTTGTACCCGATGGGGCGAACCGGAATTTATTTTATTCCGCTCTTTGGCTTATTCCTTTTTTACCTGCTGATCGAATGGAACGACGTGCTGTCGGTGAACAGCAGAAAATTCTTTGCGCCCGTGATGATCGGCGTGATCACACTTCCGCTCTGTTTTCATTTTCTGAATACAATGAATCTGAGGTCCATTTACGAATGCAGTCCGGATGCGGCGACCAGAACTGCAGCGATGAAGATCCTGGAAGATGCGAATGGGAGAACCAGTTTGGTCCGCGTGAACTGGATCTTTGAGCCTTCCATGAATTATTATTTTCATTCCCGCAAGGCTCCGTTCATCACCACTGCTGAATCGACGCGGAACGCGGTCGCAGATTACGCCTATGAATTCACGGATCAATTCGACACGACCGGCTGGAAAAAAATGATCTCATTTGATGAGGTCGGATCGGCATTGTATAAAAGATCTTCAGGCCGGTAGGGTTGCACTTTCGATTCGTTTCTGTCAGAACACGATTTCAATGACATCTTCTGAATTATTCTGCATTTAGTTAGAGCCTGAATTCTACAGAGCATTAACTTTGCTCCTCTCCAATGCGCAGAAAACCATTCAGACTTTTTCTCGGGGCCGTGCTTCTTTACGGTTTGTATCTCTGCTACACGAATTTCTTCACGGGATTTGAAGTGAACGGTTTTGATCCGCTCACCAATCTCCCATCGAAAGACAAGTCGATCGTTGTCGATCTGAACGATGCGGTGTACAGCGGCATCGCCATTCCATCGGTGAAACAATTGCCGGGAGGAAAATTCATTTTCAGTTTCAAAGTGAAGAACCGCGATCTGTTCAACAAACAGTTGCGTTATAAAATATATTACCAGGACGATTCGTATAAAATTCCCGAATACAAGGACAAGAACGGATTCAAGTATGAAAATCCCGAGGCGATCAGGAATTTCTACGGTAGTTGGGGCGAAACCGATCCGGGCTTCAAACAAACAGCTTCACTCGCGTGGAATGATGAAGTGATGATCAGCGATTCATTCTGCATCGTAGGAAATCCGCGGAACGAAGAAGCTTACTTCGGTGAAGATGACCAGAGCGGACTGTCGTCGGTGAAGATCGCGAACATGGTGAATTACATCCGCAGTGAAGACAGCTGGATGAAAGGCATGGCGCAGAAAGCGGCGCAGAATGGTTTGTCCATCGATCAGCAGATCTTCCAGGATGCAGTATGGCAGATCCAGAATGTGCGTAGATTCAAAAAGAAGAATCAGCGCTGGAAACGGAATCCCCGGATGGGAAATTACAAATTCATGCTCGTTGTGACGACGGAAAAAGGAATGAAGGAACTTCCCGTTTCCATACAGGATGTGACACATACAGAGCCGGACGGACGATTCATCAATCCATTCTATTATTTCCAGTACGGAAGAGGAAGCGTGGATAACGTGAATCACGTGATGATCGCCGATCAGCAACTGAATGTGAAAGCAAAACTTTCTCCGGGCTCGGGCGTGTACGTGAGTCCGTTTGAATTTTCGCAGAGCGGAATTGATACGGCCGCGTATTGTGCGACATGCGGAATGGATAGTTCGCTTTTCCGTACCGCGCAGTTCTCGCAATATTTTTATCACGAGGATCGCGGGCACATCATGCCTACGATCCCGGTCGCGCTGAACGTGGTGAAGGATAATTACACGCAGGATGAATACGAGATGAACAAGGGAAAATATACCGGCGACCCGCTTTACATGCATTATGGCGATCACAGCAAAGAACTCATCAACGATTTCATTCACGGTTCACGCCGTCCCTGCGAAACCGTTGTTGCGGATCCAAAGGAGAATTCCATTGAACTGATGAATCCCGGCAATTCAGCGATGCCTTATCGCAAAGAAAATGTCGGCGTGCGTTCACGCATCGGTTTCACCTATGGAAAAGTGGACATCTGCGTTCAGTTTCCCGAAATGCTCGACTCCGATCGTGTGTGGAACGGATTGACGAATGCCGTGTGGATGCTCAACCAGGAAGAAGCGGATTGGAATGACAGAAGTGGTTGCGCCGGCGGGTACATTCCCAGAACCGATATGCGCGGACCAAAAGCAGAACGGAAAGATCTGCAGAGTTATTCCGAACTTGATTTCGAGATTGTG
>DATJEX010000275.1:0-2738 GCA_035496135.1 Bacteroidia bacterium | reverse complement strand
AACAGCTTCTTCTCCGAGTAAACTTTTTTTATTCGCCGAATGTTCCGGTGGAGAAATCCCGTACTTCATCAGTTTTTCTTTCCCGCTTTCAGTCAGCCAATCGGTCGTCCACGCGGGAGAAAGAACAGTTTTGATCTTTACATTCTTGTAACCATGATCACGCAGCGCTTTTGTGATGTCAACAGAAATGGCATCCATGGCCGGACAACCGCTGTAGGTAGGAGTGATGGAAATTTCGAGCAATTCTCCAATGAATTTTACATCACGGATAATACCCATGTCATTCACGGTTAGCACAGGAATTTCAGGATCGGAAACTTCGTCAAGGATCTTTATGACTTCGCGGACACGAGGAGCATCGGTATTTGAAATATGATGGATATCTCCCATTACAATGTACAATTTGCGATTTACAATTTACAATTTGAAAGTATAAATCGGGAAACGAACAAACTCAGGTAACCTAAGCAACAAAGCAACCAAGCAACACAAGCAACCAGTCAACTACCAGCTCACTCCCGGATGCGCGCGCGCCACGACCTGCATTTCACCAAGAATGTAGGTGAGTGCTTCGAGATGTTTTCCTTCGCGGCTGCCTTTCTGCTGAAATGCATTTTCATCCGGAACGGTGATCGTTGCGTTTTTCAGGTGCGTTGAAACAATTTTATACCATTCACTTTTCAATGAAGCGAAATCAGGCATGATGCCGTCAGCGATCAATGATTTATCGCCTTCAGTTGTCGCGAACATATCGCCGGTATACATCCAGATCGCATCAACAGCTTTCTGCAAACGATCGTGACTTTCTTCTGTTCCGTCACCGAAGCGAAGCAACCATTCGCCGGAATGACGGATGTGGTAAGTTGTTTCTTTGATCGCTTTCGCCGCATATCCTGCAAGTGTTTCGTCTTTACTCTTCATCAATTGCGTGAGAAAAAGTGAAGCGTACACAGAATAGAAATAAAGTCTGGTATTCGTGTATGCAAAATCTCCATTCGGCAATTGCGAAAGAAGACAGCAGCGGAATTGTTCCGCATTGCGGAAATAAGCAAGATCATCTTCCGATCTTCCTTTGCCTTCCACTTGTCCGGCGTAAGAAAGAAGAATGCGTGATTGGCCAACAAGATCGAGTGCGATGTTTGTCGTGGCGATATCTTCCTCGAGAAACGGGCCGTGACTGCATAATTCAGAGAGGCGGTGACCGAGGATCAAACTGTTGTCGCCGAGACGGAGAACAAGATCGAAAAGAGCTTCCTGTTTGTTCATGATCACAGATATTTTACTCCTTCAGGAATGACGTAGAAAGTCGGATGACGATACGGTTTGTCGTTCGATGGATCGAAGAACGGCCCGATATCTTCCGGGCTCGAAGCGGCGATCATCGCAGCAGGAACGACCCATATATTGGTGCCTTCGCTTCTGCGCGAATACGTGTCGCGCGCATTCTGCAATGCCATTTCACGATCGGAGGCATGAACACTTCCGGCATGTTTGTGCGGAGTTCCTGATTTTGCCTGAACAAAAACTTCCCACAGGGGGAATTGGTTGTCTTGATTGCTCATAATTTTTTACGCTACTAAAGTTTTTGATTCACGTTCCGCTTTCTTTTTTGCGTACGCGTTGGCCGCTTCACGAACCCATTTTCCGTTATCATGAGCAGCGATGTGATTCGCGATGCGCTGTTTGTTGCAAACACCGTTTCCGCTGATCACGTTATTGAATTCTTCCCAGTCGATCTGGCCGTAATCGTAATGACCACGCGCTTCGTTCCACTTGAGATCTTTATCCGGAATAACAAGCCCGATGTATTCAGCTTGTCCGACTGTTCTGTCAATGAATTTCTGGCGGAGTTCGTCGTTCGTTTCTCTTTTTATTTTCCAGCGGATACTGTCAGCAGAATTTTTCGATTCAGAATCCGGCGGACCGAACATCATGATGGAAGGCCACCACCAGCGGTTGAGTGCATCCTGCGCCATTGCTTTCTGTTCCGCACTTCCGGTCGCGAGCACGTGCATGATCTCGTAACCCTGGCGCTGGTGAAAACTTTCTTCTTTGCAGATGCGCACCATCGCGCGGGAATAAGGTCCGTATGAAGTTCGCTGCAGCATGACTTGATTGATGATCGCGGCGCCATCAACGAGCCAGCCGATCGCGCCCATGTCCGCCCACGTGAGTGTCGGATAATTGAAGATGCTGGAATATTTCGCTTTGCCGGTATGTAATTGTTCGATCAGTTCTTCGCGTGAAATACCAAGCGTTTCGCAGGCGCTGTAGAGGTACAAGCCATGTCCGGCTTCGTCCTGGACTTTCGCGAGTAGAACCGCTTTACGACGCAGACTCGGCGCACGTGTGATCCAGTTTCCTTCGGGCTGCATACCGATCACTTCGGAATGCGCGTGCTGGGAAACCTGGCGGATCAGTGTTTTCCGGTATTTCTCCGGCATCCAGTCTTTCGGCTCAATAAAGTCGCCTTTATCGAGTTTGTCGTTGAAATTCTTTTCTAATTGAATGGTGTCCATCGGGCAATAATGTATAGGACAAATATACTGATTAGGGCGCCTCATTTTTCACTGACAATTGTCATTACATGATGAATATCATTCAGGAAAGTGAAAGTGAAAGTGAAGGTGAAAGTGGGGTGAACTAAAGAGGGTTTGCGTAAAAAAATCCGTATCCCGTTCACTTTCTCATTCACTTTCACTTTTTAGCTATTTTTGCGCCTTAATTCTGAATAATGG
>DATJEX010000274.1:0-8603 GCA_035496135.1 Bacteroidia bacterium | reverse complement strand
TGAAAGGCGAGAGGCCGTAATTATAGAATGCTTCCCAGTGAATGGTCCACGCTTCGTGGCTCTTCGCACTTCCACCCCACACACTGTAAATTCCTAATCCTGCTTTTGCGTTCAGCTGATTCCGTTTGATGAAAGCGGAATTGTTATCGGTCAGCTTCAGCGCTTCGGTGTAATCAATTCCGAGGTTGAGATTCACGACTCGTCCGAAACAGTAACCGTTCTTTTTATGATTATCCATCGAGAAAAGATCCAGCTTCATCAATAAACCCGCGCCGACTCCACTCCATTTGTATTTCGCAGGATCGAATCCCTGTTCAATGGAAGATGGAAATTCTCCCGAATGCTGAACGAAGAAAATTTCGGGAAAGAAAATATCAGAAAACGAATGCGTGATGCCGGCTTTGAATTCATTTCCCGTTTTGATCGTCTTCGTCGACCAGGGCGTTACGGTGTGATCAAATGGAGTGTATTCGGCGCACAACCCGAAATTGTGCCTGGTGCGAACATAATGCTGAGCGTTCATCATATTGACGAACAGCAGCGCCGGAAGAAGGAGTAGGGACTTCATGGTGGGAAGCGTTTAGACTCATAACGCAGAAAGTCCTGAAATGGTACAAACGAATTAACAATTAATAATTAAGAATTAATAATTGTGCCGCGCGTTGATCGGGCAGGCTTGCGCGAATTATCAATTATTAATTCTTAATTATTAATTGACACTCTGGAACTGGAGACGACTGAGCGAACGATAAAGCCCGTTCTCTATTTCCATCAACTCATCATGCGTTCCGGTCTCCACCACTTTTCCTTTTTCGATCACGATGATCTTGTCTGCATTGCGAACTGTGGAAAGACGATGCGCGATCACGAACGATGTTCTTCCTATCATCAGTTTATCGAGCGCTTCCTGCACCACGCGTTCACTTTCGGAATCGAGTGAGCTCGTCGCTTCGTCAAGAATGAGAATGGACGGATCTTTCAAAACCGCACGCGCGATGGCGATGCGCTGGCGTTGTCCGCCCGAGAGTTGAATGCCGCGGTCACCGACTTTCGTTTCAAATTTATCAGGAAAACTTTCGATGAAGGTAAGTGCGTTGGCTTTTGCTGCTGCGGCGTGAACTTCCGCATCGGTCGCACCCGGTTTTCCGTAAGCGATATTCTCACGGATGGTTCCGCCGAACAGCAATACATCCTGCGGAACGATCGCCATGTTCTCGCGTAATTCGGTCAGATCAAAATTGCGGGCGTCTTTTCCATCGAAAAGAATTTCTCCTTTTTCCGGATCGTAAAAACGCAGGAGCAATTGTGCGAGCGTCGATTTTCCTGATCCGCTCGGGCCAACGATCGCGATGGTTTGTCCGGGTTTTGCTTCGAAGGAAATATTTTCAAGCACGCGGAAATCTTTTCGTGTCGGATAAACAAAAGCAGTGTTGCGGAAAACGACATCACCTTTCAATCTCAGTTGTCCTCTTGGACGTGGCTCTTTTGTATTGATATGTTCAATATCCTCACCAAGCATTTCAAATACACGCTCGGATGCACCAACGGCGCGCTGCAACTGCGCGTACTGCTCGGGCAATCCACCGAATGAAGCGGAAACAAAAAGTGTATAGAAAAGAAAAGAGAGCATTTGTCCGGCAGTGAGTTCATTGTTCACGGTCATGTGAACGCCGTACCACACCATCAGGATCATCGATCCGAAAAGACAGAGAATGATGAAGGCGAAGAATCCGCCGCGGGCCATGGCGAAACGGATCGCCTGCTGCACGATCTGGCTGGTGCTTTTCGTGTAACGCCCGATCTCGTATCCTTCGTTGGTGAATGATTTCACATTCGCGATACCCTGCACACTTTCCGTGACGATGATATTCGATTCGGCAATTTTATCCTGCATGCCGCGTGAATGTTTGCGGATCTTTCTCCCGAAGAAAACGGTGATCAATGCGACAGGCGGAACGATCGCCACCATTACGAGTGCAAGTTTCCAGGAAATGAAACAGATGATGATGATGCCACCAACCGCAATGATGAGCTGACGGAGAAATTCTGCAATGCCCGTAGTGAGTGTATCACCGATCTGGCTGATGTCGGTGCTCAATCTGCTGCTGAGTTCGGCCGCCTGGTTGCGCGAGAAATAAGTCATCGGCATGCCGAGCAAACGTTCGTAAGTGGCTTGCCGGAGTTTCGCGAGCATATTTTCCGTTGCCTGCGCGAACATGTATACGCGGAAGAAAGAGAAGATCGCCTGCAGACTGAAAAGAATGAGCAGATAAATTCCCACTCGATCGGCTGCATAAAGCAAGCGCGTTTTTACATCGGCATTCAGGTAAGTGTCCTTGAGTTTCGAAGCCACATCCAGTGATGGAATTCCGTCTTTCGCCCCGATGATGCCCATGAGTTCGCCGAGCAAACGAGGAAAGATGAGTGCGACGGAAGCGGTGAGAAAAAGGAAGACCAGTCCGACAAAGAATTTCCACCGGTGTTTGCCCATATAGCCGAACAGCCGGGCTGAACGTTTGAGCGTTTGACCTGAAAGTTTTGCTTTTGGTAACTCTTCTTTACCGTTATCGCTTGCGCTTCTTCCTCGTGGACCTGCCATAATGTTTTCTGATGAACAAAAGTACCTATAATGTGAAAGTGAATGTGAAGGTGAAAAGGGGCTGAATACGGACAGTTGAACTCACCTTCACGTTCGCTCGCTCCATGACAGTCGCGTAAAGCAGAAAAATATTGCAGGAAGAAGAATTCGCCCATCGTAAATGGCTGTTTATTAGCATAGTAGAACAATCTTTCAAATCGATTTGCAGCTAAGGCTTATTCCTTTATCTTTGTCCTCCATTAAAAATCAGGTACTACAATGAGTCTCCGTACTTTCCAGCCCTCGAAGCGCAAGCGCAAAAACAAACATGGTTTTCGCGATCGCATGGCTACGGCAAATGGCCGTCGCGTATTGGCAGCACGCCGCAAGCGTGGCCGCAAAAAACTGACTGTGTCTTCTGAGAAAACACACAAATAAGCTTACGTCTTATTCTTGATCATACGAACGCTCCACTACGGGGCGTTTTTTTTATGCAGTTGCTTCTTCGTTCATCGCATTTTCATCACTCGCTCTTTTTTCTTCCTCTTCACCACTCGCAAATTCCAGTTCACCCGAATCCAGTTGCTGCTGCACCCGTTCGTAAAGTGCTGTTTCTCTTCTCGAAATTTCCCGCACCATGTACATTGCGGTGAAAAGTGCAACAAGATCGCAGGCACATCCGGCGAGTCCGATCCATCCTCCTTTATAATTATAAACGTCGCCTCCCCATCCTTTGATCGATGTCAGAAAAATTCCCGCTCCTGTTCCTGCTCCTGCCATCAGGTAGAAGAACCACCACGCGCCGATCGGGGAAACTTCATCCTTTTCTTTCTCCGCAGCGGTCCTCTTTTCATTCAGCGCATCGGGTGTGAATTTCCAGATCTCGCTCAGCATCTTCGGCGGAATGAAAAGATTCGCCAGCGGAATGAACCAGCCGACAAATGCCGTTGATGGAGAATAACTCAGTTCATGCTGCTGTAATACTTTAAGATTTCTGTACGCCGCACTCATCCATGACGCAAATGAAATTCCCGTGATGATGAGGATGATCAATCGGCCGAATGCGATCTCCTTCTGCCATTCCATATTGTCGAGGATGGGATTGATGAATACGCCGCCATCGCGGTAAATTGTTGTGACGAGGTAGTAATACGAAGCGGCCGATAAGAGAATGAAAGGGAGTATCAGCCATAAGGTGATGATCGCGAAGTTGGCGCGCGATCTGTTTCTTTCCAAAGGATTTTGCATGAAGACTAATGTAGGAAATGCCCGGTTGTTATAGGATGGAATAATCAGCTAATGAAAGAAAAATTCATGATCTCATTTGCTGCATCATAGCTGAGACAAACACTTAAGCTGATCAGTCATTCCCTTTCATCATTTCTTCCAAAGCAGAACGCAATGCTTTTTCGCGCTTCCTGATCTTTCTGAGCATCCGGATAGCAAGATAAAGTGAGATCACTCTGCTGCCCGAACCGATCATCGAGAAAATGAAAACATTTGACGGAGCATGAGCTGACTGTGTGGTGGCATTCAGAACCTGATCATATGCGACAAAGATCGGAACGATAGAAGCGATAAGCCAGAAGGTCCACCAGGAAAAAGCAGGATTCGTTTCATCCTTCATTTCTGTCTTCGTAAAATTGCAAAGCGCCTCATTCGTTTTTTTCCAGATATCGCTCACCGCCCTGTAAGGAATGTAAAGATTCGCGAGCGGAATGAACCATCCTCCGACAGCCAGGCCGGGAGAAAATGCGAGTCCGCGTACATGGAGTTCGGCGAGATTGCTGTATGCGCGACCGATCCAGCAGAGAAAAAAGATGATGGTGTAAATGCTCAGTCCCGCGATGACGGCAAGCATGATATGCTCGAACGAGAAAAGGACAAAGGGTTGAATGGCTGGCTGGAACTGCTCTTCATCTGAAGGATAAAAATGATGATAGATGTAGTAAATGAAATATCCTGCGGCGATAAGAAACAACATGGAGAATCCTTCAATTGCTCCCTGCGCGTAGGTGGTATTGTCTTTGGGAATCCGTAAAGGGGTTTGGGAATTCATCAGGTGCTCGCTTTGAAGAATGCAATATAAACGATAAATCGAAAGATCCGATCGTCATTATTCCGCCGTTACAGAAAGAATGTTGGACGATGTTTTATCTGTCTTCCATTGAATGTAATAAACACCCTTGTGTCTCAGAACATATTTGGTGATCGCATTGGAATATTCAATTCCGGGTCCGAACCTAACGGGTCCGTCATACGTTTCACATCTTAATTTATAGGGGCCGTACGGTTTGGCTGTTCCGCTAAAGGCCGAATCGATCCAGTCCTGACCGTTCACATATTCTCTGTAAATATCATTCGGACCTGCGTAGCGTATTTCGCCTTTCGCCTTGAAATTTTCGAGGATGTGAATAATGTGGATCGTATCACCGGCTTTGTGATGAAGCGTTCGGGTCATGATCGTCATTCGGCAACTGTCACTGGTCATTCCTTTGTCTTTCCACCAGGGGTAACTTCTCGCGATCCGTTCATCCTCGGCAGAAGGAGAAATGACATTCCCGGAATAATCGCGATCGAAAAAAGTATTGAATTCTTCGCGATAATCAGGAACATCGGTATGCGTGCTATCCCAAAGCGAAGCAGACAAAGCAGGTTTTGAAGGAATGGAATCTTTTCTTTCAACCAAAGCATCAGAACCGCAGGAGGCGTTCACAAATGGAAAGAGTAAGATAAGGAGTGAGAAACCACGCATGCCGGGGTAGATTGGGCAACCGATCAAATTGGAATCAAAGAGCAAATATACAGCTATTCGCCGGCGTTCTCCTCTGAAAAAAGTGGAGATCAGGTCGATTTAACAGGAATTGCCAATGAGCAGCAACGCCCTGATATTTTACTAACAGCCGTGTAAAAGTTTTGCCGTTCTCCATTGGGGAATGAGCTAAATTCGCTGAAGTTTTTCCAGACACATCATGCCAAAAAACAACAACATAAAATCCGTCCTGATCATAGGCAGCGGACCGATCATCATCGGCCAGGCTTGTGAGTTTGATTATTCCGGTTCACAGGCTTCACGTTCGCTCCGCGAGGAAGGAATTGAAGTGACACTCATCAACAGCAATCCGGCGACCATCATGACGGATAAAGTGACGGCGGATAATATTTATCTCCTGCCGCTCACTACGCAATCCATTGTGAAGATCCTGGAGAAACACAAGATCGATGCGGTGTTGCCAACGATGGGCGGACAAACAGCGCTGAATCTTGCGCTGAAATGTGATGAACTCGGCATCTGGAAAAAATACAATGTGAAAATGATCGGCGTGGATATTGACGCGATCAAAGTGACGGAAGACCGCGATCAGTTCCGTGCGCGGATGGAAAGCATCGGCATCGGAATGGCACCTTCGCACATTGCCAAATCTTTTCTCGAAGGAAAAGAGATCGCACAGCAATTCGGTTTTCCATTGGTGATTCGCCCGTCCTTCACACTCGGTGGAAGCGGCGGATCCGTTGTGTACAGACAGGAAGATTTTGACAAAGCACTGAATCGTGGATTGCAGACTTCCCCGATCCACGAAGTGCTCATTGATAAAGCAGTGCTCGGCTGGAAAGAATTTGAATTGGAATTACTGCGCGACAGCAACGACAATGTCTGCATCATCTGTTCCATCGAGAATTTCGATCCAATGGGCGTGCATACGGGCGACTCGATCACGGTCGCGCCTGCGATGACACTCTCGGATACCACGTTCCAGCGCATGCGTACGATGGCGATCAAGATGATGCGCTCGATCGGGAATTTTGCCGGCGGATGTAATGTGCAGTTCGCCGTGAGTCCGGATGAGAAGGAAGACATCATTGCGATCGAGATCAATCCGCGCGTGTCGCGTTCATCCGCACTCGCATCGAAAGCAACAGGTTATCCGATCGCGAAGATCGCTTCGAAACTTGCGATCGGTTACAATCTCGACGAGTTGCTCAACCAGATCACGCAAAGCACTTCTGCTTACTTCGAGCCAACACTCGATTACGTGATCGTGAAAATTCCGCGCTGGAACTTTGACAAATTCAAAGGCACGAACCGCGAACTCGGTTTCCAGATGAAATCAGTTGGTGAAGTAATGGCGATCGGAAGAAGTTTCCAGGAAGCATTGCAGAAAGCAGCACAATCACTCGAGATCAAACGCAACGGACTCGGTGCCGACGGAAAAGAGATCACCAATCAGCAGGAATTACTCAATGCGCTTGAGCGTCCGTCGTGGAATCGTTTGTTCATGATCTACGACGCACTTCGTCTCGGAATTTCGGTGAAGACGATCCACAAACTCACGAAGATCGATCCGTGGTTCCTCAATCAAATTGAAGAAATGGTGGCGATGGAACGTGAAGTGGAGAAATTCAACATCAACACCATTCCGAAAGACCTGATGTGGGAAGCGAAACAGAAAGGTTACGCCGACCGGCAGATCGCGCATCTGCTGAAATGCCTCGAGAGTGAAGTGTATAAAAAGCGCGCTGAAGAATTCGGGTTCCGCCGTTCGTACAAACTTGTTGACACCTGCGCCGCGGAATTCGAAGCGAGAACGCCGTATTATTATTCCACGTTCGAAACGGAAAATGAATCGGTGCGTTCGGATAAAAAGAAGATCGTAGTGCTTGGTTCCGGCCCGAATCGTATCGGCCAGGGAATTGAATTCGATTATTCCTGTGTGCATGGAGTGCTTGCCGCGAAAGAAGAAGGTTATGAAACGATCATGATCAATTGCAACCCGGAAACAGTTTCAACGGATTTCAATGTCGCGGATAAACTCTATTTCGAACCTGTTTTCTGGGAACATATTTACGAGATCATTCTTCACGAGAAACCCGAAGGTGTGATCGTGCAGCTTGGCGGACAAACCGCATTGAAACTTGCGGAGAAACTCGATCGTTACGGAATAAAAATTATCGGAACAGATTACAAATCGCTTGATCTTGCCGAAGACCGCGGAAGTTTCTCGACACTGCTCAAACAGAATAATATTCCATATCCGAAATTCGGCGTGATTGAAGATGCGGAACAGGCTGTCGCTCTTTCACGTCAGCTTGGATTCCCGTTGCTGGTTCGTCCTTCTTACGTTCTTGGCGGACAAAGCATGAAGATCGTGATCAACGAACAGGAGCTGGAACAGCACGTGGTGAAACTGCTCAATGATATTCCTGGAAATAAAGTCTTGCTCGATCATTTCCTGGAGAACGCGATAGAAGCCGAAGCCGATGCGATCTGCGACGGAGAAGATGTGTACATCATTGGCATCATGGAACACATCGAACCGGCAGGAATTCACTCCGGCGATTCTTACGCAGTGCTGCCGCCGTTCGATCTTTCGGAGAATGTGATGAAGCAGATCGAAGCGCACACGAAGAAAATTGCGCTGGCATTGAACACCGTTGGATTGCTCAACATTCAGTTCGCCGTAAAAGATGAAATTGTTTACATCATCGAAGCGAATCCGCGTGCATCGAGAACGGTTCCGTTCATTGCAAAAGCATACGACGAGCCTTATGTAAATTATGCTGCTAAGCTGATGCTCGGAACGAAGAAGGTGAAAGATTTTAAATTCAATCCGCGCAAGAAGGGTTACGCGATAAAAATTCCTGTTTTCTCCTACGAGAAATTCCCTGACATCCAGAAGGAACTCGGGCCGGAAATGAAATCAACGGGTGAAGCGATCTATTTCATCGACGATCTGCATGATGAATATTTCCACCAGATCTATTCGGAGCGGAATCTCTATTTGAGTAAGTAAAAATCCTTCCCAGTGTAAATTCTATTCACCATTGGTCGGCGGTAGGCAGTAAGAAGTATGCAGTAAGCAGTAGGCAGAATGGAGTAAAAAAATCTGCGTCGTCAGCGAAATCTGCGAGAAAAAATTTAGCACAGTTCGGTGGCCATTAAGTACAGCGAAGCTGATTTTGTCACGGATCAACTGGAATCGACATTCGTAATTATTCGTAATGCCCCATAGGGGCATCCTTACGG
>DATJEX010000273.1:0-3937 GCA_035496135.1 Bacteroidia bacterium | reverse complement strand
ATGCAGCTCTCGGCTCGCCGTGCTGCAGCTGTCAAGGATTATGTCGCTTCGAAAGGGATCAGTAGGTCCAGGATAAAGATCCGGGCGAATGGTGAAGAAAAGCCTGTCGCTTCGAATGAGAACAGCGACGGAAGCGATAATCCAAAAGGCCGAAGCATCAATCGTAGGGTCGATGTAGCCATTCAGCGTTAATTTCCATTGATTTAACGTTCGGAAAAGACAAGATAAAATCTTACTTTTGACCGCCCGTGAAATAGCTCCCCTACCCAGGAGTTATTACGGATTTCTGAACTATGATAAAGAAGTTCCCGCTTTTCAACCCCAGTCGTTCAGGTCAATTTCTTTTGACAGCTTTTGCGCTGCTGCTTCTCTCTTTCAAAGTGTTCGCGCAACAACCCATTCCCGGAAATTACAAGGACAATCTTCTGCAGGGAAACCAGTTAATTGAAGAGAAGAACTACCCTATGGCATTGCTCTATTTTACAGAGGCTTATAAGGTGGACTCAACCAATGCCAATATCAATTACAAAATGGGAATTGCTTACCTCTATTCCTATTCTGATAAAAAGAAAGCATTGCCTTATCTGCGTTACGCCGCAAAGAACGTTACGCGTAACTACGATCCTTACGAGCCGAAGATCAAACAGGCGCCGGAGAATACATTCTATTACCTGGCAATGGCTTATCACTACAACTACCAGTTCGATTCCGCCATCATGTATTTTGAATCGTGGAAAGCGATCCTGGGAACAAAAGATCCGGATGCAACAAAAGATATCGATATCCGCATCAACTGGGCGAAGAACGCGAAGGATTTCATGGCGACGCCTTCTCCTGTTACCATTACCAATATGGGAGACAGTATCAATGGCCCGACAGCGGATTATAGTCCGGTGATCTCCATTGATGAGAACACCATCATTTTCACGTCGCGCAGATATGGCGAACGCGGAATTGACGGAGAATTCTACGAGGACATTCTGATCTCTGAGAAAAAACCGGATGGTACGTGGACCGCCGCACATCCGATCTCTCCTTACATCAATACGGCTACGAACGAAGCGTCCATTTCACTTTCTACTGACGGAAATACACTGTTCCTTTATCGTGATGACGGAGGTGGAGATATCTATTCTTCCACATTCATGAATGGAGGCTGGATGACACCGGTCCCTGTTGGCGGAGATGTGAATACCAAGTATTGGGAAACACACGCCTGTCTTTCTGCCGATCAGAATACACTTTACTTCGTGAGTGATCGCCCGGGCGGATTTGGCGGACGCGATATTTATCGTTGCGTGCGACTCGGCAATGGAAAATGGTCTAAAGCGCTCAATCTCGGCCCAACGGTGAACACGCCGGAAGATGAAGATGCACCTTTCATTCACCCTGACCAGAAAACACTTTTCTTTTCTTCGAAAGGACATAAGTCTATGGGTGGATTCGATATTTTCTTCACCTCCAAAGATGATTCTGATAAATGGATCGAACCGGTGAACATCGGTTATCCGATCAACACACCGGATGATGATATTTTCTACTGCACTTCTCCCGACGGAAAACGTTCCTATTTCTCTTCGGTGCGCGATGGCGGTTATGGTGAGAAAGATATTTACATGGCGGAAATTCAGCAACCGGTCACCGAAGGACTCACCCTTTTGAAAGGACGTGTTTACAATGCCGATGGTTCTCCGCTTACAGCACGTGTAGAGATCGATGTGACGAATTCCAATACAGGCGATCCTGCTGGTCAATACAAGCCGAATGCCAATGGAAAATTCACCATCATTCTTGCGGCTGGTGCTACTTACCAGATCAGTTACATGGTAGATGACAAGGAATATTCCAACGAGATCATTGATGTTCCGGCCGGATCTGAATTCAACGTCATCGATCGTGCCATCGACCTGCGTGATCTTGTGCTTGGAAAAATGCCGACGGATGTTGTGCACGACAGTCTTACCAAAGATTCCACCGGCGTACATACCAAACCGAAAGACCTGAAAGCGGAATTGACCTCGACGTACAACATGAACTTCACCATGTTCTTCAAGTACAATATTTCCGAGATCGATCCGAACGATGCCGACTTCAAGGTTTTCATTGACAGCTGCGCAAGACACGTGGATAAATTCGGTGAACTGAATCTCCGTATCACGGCAGCCGCTTCACAGGTTCCGACCAAGAAATTCGCCACCAACCACGATCTCGCGGTCGACCGGGCGAACAAAGCACAAGCCGTCATTGACAAAGCGCTTCGCGCAAAAGGTGTCGACATGACCAAAGTTCATTGGGTAAAAGTGAACGCGTTCGTTCTCGGTCCGCAATACAAAGCGGATTTCCAGAAACAGAAAGCGACGTATGAGAAATACCAGTACGTGAAGGTCAGGGGATATTGATTCCGTCTTTCAAAAATGTTAAAGCGCTCCACCGGGGCGCTTTTCTTTTTACATTTATTCTGATGAAAAAATCCCTGCTCATTTATTTCATCTGCCTCACTCCTCTCCTTTCCCGCTCCCAGGAAAATTTCTTCGGTGTCGGTTTCGAAACAAACCTTTCCGCCAAACCGGGCTCCACTTTTGCTGTCGGTATTCACGAAGAAACGAGGATCAACCAGTCACCCTTTTATCTCACCTGGCATTACGCAGCGGGTGCAACGTACAAGAGCGATATTTACTATCGCAGCAGCATTCTTCTCAAATTGTATTCGGAACCTGAATACTGGGACCCTACACCACACGAGACATTAGGCGGATTCATCGGACTGATTATTTTTCCGATCGCGTGTCCAACAGGTATCGCGGATTATTTCTACAACTCGCCGAATCGCCGCTGGAAAATGGGAATTTATACCAACGTTTTCGATGACGATTTCTGGGACCTTACCAATAAACCTGTTGATTCATGGTCGCCAGAGATCGGTTACAAGGTGTATTACAACCTAAGCGGGCAATCCAGTCTTTATTTCAGTGTTGGTTCTTCCATCGTCACCAACCTGGAATCCTATCGGCACGCCGATGCCTTCAATGGCGCACACCTGAATTTCAGCCTGGGCCTGGCCAATCGTTCGGCTGGATAAAACGGTTCCTGCCGTAGCCTTATTCCCGTGTTAAAAACCCGAATGAATTGCTAAATTTGAGAAGACGCTCTCCCGTTTTGGAGCAAGATTTGTACACACACATCCGGAACTATTCGTAAACCTCAGTGAAAAGCGTGAAGTTGTTTTGCTTAAGCCTGCTCATCTGGCTTTACATTCCCGTTAGCGCACAGGCGCCGAAGGCAGCAATACCCGATGAAGATCAGGCAAAGGAGCATTGGGATCATGGTAATTATCCCATGGCACTCCCGATATATGTGGCGCTCGCAAAAAAAGATCCGACGAATTTTGAATTCAATCTGCGCACGGGAATCTGTTATCTCAAGACAAACGGGCACAGGTCGCTTGCGGAATCATATCTCCTGGCTGCATCCAAAAGCCCGAAAGCTGATAATTCCGTCTGGTTGTATCTCGGTGAAGCTTACCAGGACGAATTGAAATTCGATGATGCGATCAAAGCCTATCAAACGTTCGAATTGAAATGCACGAAGGATGAAAAAACGGATGCGGATCATCGTATTGAACAGTGCCGTAACGGAAAGATCCTCGTCGCAACTCCGCTGGATGTGACGTTCGCCGATCTGCCGAAAGAGATCAATTCTGAATTTCCCGATTATTATCCATTCGTGACTTCGGATGAATCGATGCTCATCTTCACTTCGAGGCGCAAGGGAAATACCGGCGCTACGTCAGTGGAAATGGATGGTTATTACGCGAGCGATATCTGGTATTCAAAATCGGTGAACGGCGTGTGGGGCAAAGCGAAAAATGCCGGGCCTGGCGTGAATGGAAATTATGATGAGCAATGCACCGGGCTTTCCGCGGATGGAAAAACAATGA
>DATJEX010000272.1:0-7487 GCA_035496135.1 Bacteroidia bacterium | reverse complement strand
ATTTGTTCTGCCAGCGATTTCTGCCCGATGGTGAATGCAGTGTACATCATCTCCACTTAGTAATTATCGGGAGCGACCTGCGATGCCGGAATTTCAGTCACACATTTCTGAATGATGTCAAACGCTTTTTTCGCCTGGCCGTTTTCCGCGAGATAAGTTGAAGTGAGTGCGCAGGAAATTCTCACCGGATCGGAGAACATCCGCTGTACAGTTTCATCCGCAAGCACCGATGGGTTGGAAAGTCCTCCGTAACGGAACGTGTGCATGATGATGTCGTAACTCTTATCTGCATTCACCATCGGCCGTGTGAGTAACGATTCGTCCTCGCGTTTATTTTTTACCGGTGTGAGTTTGTAGGTCATGCCCTGCAGCGAAAGATATTGATCAAGTCCGGCATAAGAAGTCACCGGCATGTTCACCGCGAAATTGATCGGGCGTTTCCAGTTGTTGTTCGCGAGAATATCGAGAATGATCATCTGATCCTTGAGAATGTAATTCCCGCGGAGATTGAAATAGATTGTGTCATCCGCGTCTTTGTGATCGACGTGATAGAAATTATCTTTTCCATAGACGGCATCCTGGTTCACCGGTAACATCAGGTAAGGGGAAGCAATGTAATTGAGCGTGTCATTATCCGTCGTCACAAATTTGTCACTGAATTTCTCGCTCGAGAAATTCTTGACAACAGTATTCAGGTCCATTGTGTCGAGCGATTCCGCGAGGATGTTCAGGTAATCGCGCGTGCCTTCGCGGTATTGCCAGTGCGTCATACTGATCGGCAAAGGATCCGATTCATAATTCTTCGTCTTCATCTGGTCGATGTACCAGTCGCTGCGAAGGAGTGAAAGACAAACGATGCGCACATCTCTTCTTATCCCGAGAACTTCCTGCGCGTACCAGAGCGGGAATGTATCATTGTCAGCATAGGTGAAAAGAATGGCATTCTTGTCACACGACTCGAGAAAATTAACTGCTACATCATTCGCCACTGTTCTGCCCGAACGATCATGGTCATTCAGATTCTGAGCGAAAAGGATCACTGGTGATAAAGCGGAGAGCGCCGTAGTTGCGATGAGAATATTTTTTCCGGTCAGCAGTTTCTTCATCCATATCCAGATTTGCATCACGCCGAATCCGAGCCAGATGCAGAAGGCATAGAACGATCCGACGTACGCGTAATCACGTTCACGCGGCTGCCACGGTGTTTGATTGAGATAAATAACGATCGCCAATCCTGTCCCGAGAAAAAGCAGAAGAACAACGAGCGAATATCTCCTGGAGAATTTCAGCAGCCAGAAAAATCCGCAGATGCCGAGGAAAAGCGGAATAGCGAAATAACGATTGCGTCCCTTGTTGTTCTTCTCGATCTTCGGAAGCAGCGATTGATCGCCGAGACGGATGTTGTCGAGGATCGGCAAACCACTCAGCCAGTTTCCTTCCGCGTCATTTCCATAACCGAGATGATCGTTCTGTTTGCCGATGAAATTCCACGCGAAATATCGCGCGTACATCCATCCGCACTGATACGTCGTGAAGAATTGCAGATTCTCATTGAACGTCGGAATATATTCCGTGATCATTTTTCCATGCGGCTGCGAGAATTGAACAGGATTACCCGTAATTGTCACCCAGTTCTTGTACGCATCCGCGTGGCCGGAACTGTACATGCGCGGGAAGAACGTGCATCCGCGTGAATCGTAATGTGACTCTGTTTCTTTTCTCGAATAGGAAACGATGTAACGTTTCGAGATCGTGTCTTTCACATAGATCGGTTCTCCATCCGTGTATGGTGTCGCTGTGTCGAGCGGAGTGTTGTAATAAGGCCCGTACAACAACGGCCAGTCGCCGTATTGCTCACGGTTGAGATACGACAACATCGAGATCGCGTTCGACGGACAATCTTCATTGATGGGAGTTCCCGCCTGCGCGCGGATGACGAGCACGAAGAATGTACTGTAACCAATGAGCAGAACAGTGAGTGAAAGAAAAACAGTATTGATGACCGGCCATTTTCTCCATTGGGAAATGAAAATTCCTGCACCGAGAAACAGAATCACAATGGAAAAATATGCGATCGTTCCGCTGTTGAAGCCCATATGGAATTTATTCACGAAGAGCAATTCTGTTTTTCCTGCAAGCGAAACAACGCCGGGAATGAGAACGCCCTGCACGAAACCGAGGAGAAGCACGCCGGAAAAAAGAACAACGAAAAATTTCCACAACACAACTTTTTCTGCTTTACGGAAATAGAAAATGAGAACGAGTGCGGGAATGGCAAGCAGATTCAGTAAGTGAACACCAATGGAAAGCCCGATGAGAAACGCGATGAGAACGATCCATCTTCCTGAATGCGGTTCATCGGCCTGGTCTTCCCATTTGAGCATCGCCCAGAAAACAACAGCTGTGAAAAGTGAGGAAAGCGCATATACTTCTCCTTCTTCGGCCGAGAACCAGAACGAATCGGTGAATGCATAGGAAAGCGCACCGATCACACCTGCAAGAAGGATCATCCACTTCTTATCTGAATTCATATCGGCTTCGGTCTTCAGATAAATCCTTCTTCCGATGTGCGTGATGCTCCAGTACAAAAACAGGATCGTGAACGCACTCGCCAGCGCACTCATGGAATTGATCAGTGGCGCGACGAGTTCTTTATGCCCGAATGAAAAAAGCGAGAAGAATTTTGCGATCAACAGGAACGTTGGTGCTCCCGGAGGATGGCCCGATTCAAGTCCGTAAGAGCAGGCGATGTATTCTCCGCAATCCCAGAAACTCGCGGTGGGTTCGATACACTTGATGTAAACGATAGTGGAGATAAGAAATACTCCCCAGCCGATCTGGTTGTTCTGTTTGCGGAATGTGGCGTTGATCACGGCGCAAAGATAGATGTTCTGTCGTCTGACCAAACTCATAGCCCACCGATTAATCGGTGGGCTATGATGGAAAACAGAAACTCATATCCCGGCCGCATTCATCGCCATCGACGTGATGAGCAGGAAAACACCGAGCACGATCGCGAAGACGATCGCTCCCCAGATGAGTGCGATCACGCAGATACGTTTGGCGCGGGCAATGATCGCCAGATTCTCATCGACACAATTTCCGTCTTTGATGGTTTTGTTCGTGGCGAAAATGGAAACGAGAAGAGCGGCCAGCAGTAGTAACAAACCCAATCCAAGCCATGCCGAAAATACACCGGCCCATGCGAGATAATAACTCACTTCGGCGAGTGGTTGCGGTTTGCTTCCTTTCGCCGCGATCGATTCCCGCGCTTCTCCGTACGACATTTTCTTCGGGTCATCCTGTTTTTTCAACTGTTCGAGTTTCTGCTTGAGTTGATGAACAGGCGCGAACGCTTTTTGTTTCAACGCCGGTTGAGAAATCGCAGAAGCCGTGTCCAAAGAAATTTTCAGATCGGAAGCGGGGTCAGGTTCTGCTTCAGTAAAATTTCTGTCGGCAGAATTGTTTGTGGTAAGTACGTGAGAAACCTTTTGATCGTTTCTTCCGGTGTACCATCCGTTGCGGTAAAGCCGTTTCTGCATATCACAGGAAGAGAGGATAGTGATCATAATGAAAGCAAGCGCGAATAATTTTTTCATGACAGTAGTTGTTGGTTGTGCCGATAAGAATTCCAACCAACGTGCCACAGCACTCGCGGTAACTTCAATGTTGTGAGTTCACATCATGGGCTCTGTCCGGATCCTGCCAGTGAAAAGATCGCGGTGTTACTTCATCTCATCTGCCTGATCACCCAACGGATTCCCATGTATCCAAGAGCAATGATCACTCCGGTAACCAGGCCAATGATCGCCCCGATGATCAGGGCAATGATCAGATCGATCCAGAATCCGAGTACGAGTTTAGCATTCTCAACACCGGAAGTGATCAGCAATTCATCACTGTCTTCACACTTTTCACCGCCATCGTGATTTCGCGCGATCGGTGCGAGCAGAAGAATGAGTAGCGAAAGAAATACAGTGATGAAAAATGTAATGACAAAGCCATAGAGCAAAACGATGTCCAACTGGAAGACGAGAAATCCAATGATCGGTGTTAACCACGGTGCGAGGACGATCGATTCCGGGAGAAGGGTCAGGATCACAAG
The DNA here is from genome assembly GCA_035496135.1 of Bacteroidia bacterium. Classification (GTDB taxonomy): domain Bacteria; phylum Bacteroidota; class Bacteroidia; order Palsa-965; family Palsa-965. Next base: position 3,382 of record DATJEX010000272.1, on the reverse strand, counting down.
AATGGATAACAAGAGTAAAATCGCGCCGAGAACAAAAAGGAGAATGTCCCAGATAGTGACAAAACCGAAATAGATCTGTAGTATCCAAAGGTCAATGACTCCACACCAGTAAATGAACCACGCAAGGGGACTTGCTTTACACTTTCCTCTCTTTTCGCGTGAACGCACAAGCCGGGGAATGTTGTAGGGATGTAGAGCGGTGTGATCAGCACTTTTGAACTGGCGCACCACGAATTTCGGATGCAGGATATTCCTGGTGATCTTGTAGAAAAGTGAATCTCTTTGTTCCGTTTTAAAATGTATTCGTTTTCCGGAACTGTCAACAGAAGTTGTATCCTCTTCAATGATCCTTGAAAGCGTATCATCACAGGCCTTTTGAATGCTGTCTTCGCGGTGAACTGCATGATGTACCGGAACAGTGTCACGGAAATTTTCCGCATTGCGGTTCCTGATCTTTGCGGGATGTTCAATGTAAAATCCTCCCCTGTACATGCGCTTGTCCATGCTGCACGAAGAGATAAAAATGGCAATGGTGATCAGGGACAGGAGACGTAGCGTTTTCTCCATTGGGAATCATTTGCCGCAAAATACAGACCAAAGAAGGAATTCCGGAATTGAGCGAACATAAATTAACAGTTAATATTGGAGAAGGGCGAAGGAATACATCCCGTTGATCAATTTACTTCAGGCGAATGCGTTCGTGAAGAAAGTGAGGTAAATGAACACTCCCATGAAGAGCAGGAAGATCGCGCCGAGAATACATAACAACTTCACTTCATTTCGGCGAGCACCCTGCACGATCGCGAGGTTTTCATGCACACAATTGCCACCGCGATCCAGGATCTTGTTTTCCGCCAGAAAAGAAAGTATGATCACGGTTAACACCATCGGAATGAATAAAGGCGGTAAAAGGATCATGCAGTAACTGATTATTTCGAGGGTGTGAATTGTTTTCGCGTAACGATCAACGGTGCCTCCTTTTTCATGAATGGATGTCAGCGCTTCAGGATAGGTCATTCCGCGTTTTATCCTGGAAGTATCGCGTTTGCTGATGATGGATCGGAATTTTTCCGGAATAGTTTTCCTTAAAGAAACTTCTGGTTGCGTTGTCGCCCTGATCGAAGTGTCGATCCGCACTACAGCATTCGTGCCAGGAGAAATTTCCGGGGATGCTGCTTGCAATTCTTCCAGATCAGCATGGTGAAGCCGATCCGTTTTTCCGCTCACATATGAATACCATCCATTACGGTAAACCATTTTTTCCACGGAGCAGGAGATCATAGCGATCGAGAGCAAAAGCAGCAAGGGTGAAAAAACGGAAATTCTCATTGTAATAAAGTTAGAATTTAAAAGGAGAAAGCCAATAGAATCCCTAATTTTGACGCTCATTTCTGACTTATGAAGATCTCGTTCAACTGGCTCAAAGAATATTTGCAAACGGAACTTCCCATTGAGGAAGTTGCTGCGTTATTGACGAATTGCGGACTGGAAGTGGAGAGCTTTGAAGAAGTGGAAACGATCAAAGGCGGATTGAAAGGATTGGTGATCGGTGAAGTGAAGGAAAAAGTGAAACATCCGAACGCCGATAAACTTTCATTGACAAAAGTGGATGTGGGTGGACCTGAATTGCTGAGCATCGTTTGCGGTGCGCCGAATGTGGAAGCCGGACAGAAAGTGGTGGTGGCTGTTGTGGGAACAATGGTTCATCCGACAACAGGCGAACCGTTCGAAATAAAAAAATCAAAGATCCGCGGCGAACTTTCCGAAGGAATGATCTGCGCGGAAGATGAAATCGGACTTGGTGATTCACACGCGGGGATCATGATCCTTCCTGCCGATGCAAAAGTGGGAATGCCGGCCGCGCAGCATTTCGGAATTGCTTCTGATGCAGTTCTTGAGATCGGGTTGACGCCGAATCGTGCCGATGCCGCTTCGCATTTCGGAGTGGCGCGCGATCTTGCATCGCTCATCTATGTGAATGAATTGCGGAAAGAACCGAATGCAGAATTTGTTTCGGCAAAATTCCCTGCCGCTGTTTCTTTCGCTGATGAATTACCCGTTTCGCCCATCAGTGTGGAAGTGAAAAATCCGGAAGCATGTGTGCGCTATTCCGGAATTCATCTTACGGGAATTGAAGTGAAGAATTCGCCCGAGTGGCTGCAGAACCGTTTGCGCGCTATTGGTGTTCGCCCGATCAACAACGTAGTGGATGTTACCAATTTTGTGCTGCATGAATTGGGTCAGCCGCTTCATGCATTCGACGCGGATATGATCGCCGGGAAAAAAGTACTTGTGCAGAAAGTTGCGGATGGAACAAAGTTCGTGACACTTGACGGAGTGGAAAGAAAACTCTCTGCCAATGATCTGATGATCTGCGACGGAGAAAAGCCGATGTGCATCGCCGGTGTTTTTGGCGGATTGCATTCCGGCGTGACCGAAAAAACAAAAAACATTTTCCTCGAGAGCGCCTGTTTCGATTCCGTGCACGTGCGCAAGACCGGGAAATTCCATTCACTGAAAACAGATTCTTCTTTCCGTTTCGAAAGAGGAACCGATCCGGAGATGACAGTTGCGGCATTGCAGCGCGCGGTGTTGTTGCTCCACGAAGTGTCTGGTGCAAAAGTTTCATTCGCGCCAATTGATATTTATCCCGTGAAAGTCGAACCGAAAGAGATCGCGTTCACGTATGCGAAATGTGAAACACTCATCGGAAAACATATCGATCATAATCTTGTGAAAGCGATCATCCGTTCGCTTGGAATAGAAATTCTCACCGAAGGGAAAGATGCGTTGCTGCTTTCTGTTCCCGCGTTCAAAGTGGATGTGACGCGCGATGCGGATGTGGTGGAAGAAGTGTTGCGCATTTACGGTTACAACAATATTGAGTTCCCCGATTTTCTCCGCGCTTCACTTTCGTACGCACCAAAACCGGATCCGGAAAAAATTCAGAACAGCATTGCCGATTCGCTCGCTGCGAATGGTTATCGCGAGATCCTGAACAATTCATTGACGAAAGCGGCGTATTACGATCTGCTGGAGATGAAGAAGGAACAGCATGTGAACGTGCTGAATCCGCTCAGTTCCGATCTGGGCATCATGCGACGCTCACTTTTATTCGGCGGACTTGAGACGATCGCTTACAATCAGAAAAGAAAAAATCCGGATTTGCGTTTGTTTGAATTCGGAAAGACGTATCTGAAAAAAGCAGAAGCAGCAGAGGGAAAATGGCCTTATGTGGAGATGCAGCGTTTCGCGATCTTCATTGCAGGGAAAAAATCTCCGGAGTCGTGGAATGAAAAATCTGCGAATACTGATTTCTTCGACCTGAAATCCGCAGTGCAGCAGATCGTCAGTCATCTCGGATTTCACGACGCGAATTATA
>DATJEX010000271.1:0-3771 GCA_035496135.1 Bacteroidia bacterium | reverse complement strand
GTCGACAATTACATCGCCGCTCTTCCGCCGAAGCAGAAAGCAGTGATGAAGACCGTGCGCGCCACGATCAAAAAAGCTGCACCGAAAGCGACGGAACTGCTCAGCTATGGAATGCCGGCCTTCAAACTGGATGGCATGCTTTGCTATTTCTCCGCGCTGAAGAATCACTACAGTTTATTTCCCATGCGTTCGGGCGTGACGAACTTTCTTCCGAAGCTGAAAAAATACAGCACGAGCGCGGGCACGATCCGTTTCTCGTACGACGAACCGGTCCCGGTGAAACTCATCACGGAGATCGTGAAGTTCCGCGTGAAGGAGAATAAACAGAAAGCGGAGTTGAAGAAAATGACAAAGAAGAAAGCAAAATGAGACTTCTCTCCCTTCTTGCAATGATCATACACTTCTCGGCGTCTGCCCAGAGCATGAATGAAATACGATGGAAACTTTTTTACAATATTCCCTTCGACAGCAGTTCTTCATTCAAAGAAGTAACTGATTTTATTGACTCCGAACCCGATTCGTTCAGGCTAACCAAAGACACAACCTATGTGCACGATGGACATTACGTCGCTTATATCCGCATTTATCAATCGGTGTTTATAGACCCGCACTTCGGTACATACGTAGACTTGATTGTAAGTGCTTATGGCACCACAGAAAATTCAACTACCCACGTAGGTTTGATCCAGATCATATATGCGAATCCTAACTATTGGGTAAGCCATCACAGTTCAAAAAAAACATTCCAACTGGTGAGCCGTGAAGTGCGCATGGGTCATGAGAAGACCGATAAACTCTGGCGAAAGGAATTCGATGGCAGAGACTGGTATAAAACGTATACCGAAAATGGAATATCCTTTTACGATGTCCGTTATCCTTACGGGAACGAATTGAAACTGACCAGGAATTATTATTAATCCAAAAAAAATGACCAAACACTTTCTATTTCTCATTCTTCTCGCAGGATTCCACGTGAAAATTTCCGCCCAAACCGATTGCAGCAGCGTGCACAACGGAAAATTCGTCGCCGCCGAAATGAACAGCATCACGGTGGTTCGTGACAGTACGACGCAAACCGAATACAACGCGCTGGACGGAACTTATGTGAAGATGAGTGTAGAATGGACGGGTGACTGCACCTACATTCTCCGCTATATCGATTCCGACAAAAAAGGAGAAAAGAAGGAATGGAAAAAATTAAAATATCTCGAAGTGAATATCACTGATGTAACAGCGGATGGATACAGTTACACTTGCTCATCACCGGGACTTCCTGCGGTGATCAGGGGAAAACTGCTGAAGAAATAAAAACAATGCGTGTTCCCCTCTCTTCTGCCCTGAATACTTTTCTGAAATGTTACCGGCATTATTTTTTCCTGTCGGCATGCTGGCTGATCATGCTACTGCTTGCACATCCGACCGGTAATTTTCCATTGAACGATGACTGGGTGTATGCGCGGAGTGTTTACAATCTTTCCGAAAACGGAATACTCCGGCTCGACGATCTGGGTGCAATGACATTGGTTGCGCAAACGTTCTGGGGAGCGCTTATCGTCAAACTTTTCTGCGGATTTTCATTCACTGTTCTTCGCTACTCCATCATGCTTGTCGGACTTCTTGGATTATTCGGAACTTATTGTCTTGCAGATCTTGTGACCGGCAATTCAAGGATCGCGCTCTGGACAACAGTGATCATGGGGATCTGTCCGCTTTATTTTTCACTCTCCTGCTCCTTCATGACGGATGTGCCGTTCTACACCTGCAGTGTTTATGCGCTTCTGTTTCTTTTTCGCGCCGACAGGGGAATGAACTGGAAGAACATTCTTGCCGCAACAGTTTTCTGCACCATCGCCATTCTTGTCCGGCAGATCGGGCTTCTCCTCCCGCTTTCTTTTTTCATTGCCTCCATCATCCGGATGAAAAACATCCGCAGCATTCTTTCATTTTTCATTCCGCTCTGTGCAGCATTCCTCTCGATGCACATGTGGATCAAGTGGCAGGAGGATCGGCATATTCTTCCTTTCAATTACGGAAGCATCACCGGTATTTTTTCTGCTGAAACCATGCATGTGCTTCCTGCTAATATATTATTCAGGGGCTGCCAGATCATCTTACTCTGCGGAACATTGCTCTTTCCGATCCTTGTTCCTTCCGTTTATCATATCGCCAGGCCGCTTTCCCGGAAAAAGATCCTCATCGCCGCGCTACTTGCGCTTGTTCTATTTTTTCCGGTCAACAGGGTCGCCGCATCATTCCCGGTTGGAAATATCATTGGCACGCACGGTATTGGTACGCCAACATTGCGCGATGCGTTGATCCTTTACCAGAATGCACCTGTGTTCTTTTCTCCTGTGGTCTTCAGTTTCATAAAGGCCGTCGCGGTGATCAGTTCACTGTTGCTTATTTTCTGTCTCTTCGCATCATTGCTGAATATGGAATGGAGAACATGGCGGCAGAATAAAAAATTGCCGCTCCTGCTTTTCACGCTCGCGTACATCGCTTTCCTGTTCCTTTCCAATTCCTTCTTCGATCGCTACCTGCTCATTCTTCTGCCCTGCTTCGTGCTGCTTTCCCTTGCTGTTCCTTCGGGATCGATCCCGGCAAAGAATCCCATTCGTTACCTGTCGATCGCAGCTATGCTTCTTCTGCTGCTGTTCAGCGTTGGCGGTACGCGCGATTATTTTTCATGGAATCGCGCGAGATGGGACGCGCTTGCTGAATTGAAAAAGGAAGGTGTGACACCCGCGGAGATCGATGGAGGATATGAATTCAACGGTTGGAATAAGCCGGGACCATACGGGAATCCGGGAAAGAGCTGGTGGTTCGTCCATGACGACAAATACACGATCACGTTCGGCCCGATCAATGGATATCACGTGATGAAAACGTTTTCTTACAGGAGAACTTTTTCTTCTGACGGAAAGATCTGCATCATGCAGAGAGACGAATGAATTTCTTTCGGTAAAATTCTGCCGTTGATCGTGCAGATTTCAATCAGTGTAACGCAGCGAAATCGGCGGCTATTTTTCAGGCACTACGTGCACGCAGAATATCGAATCCTTCACGGTTCCATCCGGATTGAAAGATTTCCACCAGCCTTCTTTCAGGCCTTTGATATAGAACCCCGCTTCTACAACCGAGTTGGGTGAGAAAGCCGGATTTTTGTCCATTGCACCAGTGATCGTCCAGTATCCCTGGCGTTTCCCTTTAGCATCTACATAATTCAAACCACCTGATATATCAGTCCCATCCACATAGTACATTGAATCTTTAAGTTTCCCGGTTTCATCATACGAGTACCAGAAACCCTGCATCATATTATCATGATACAATCCCTCTGATCTTATTCTAACGGAATAGAAATCTTCCGGCAGTTCTTTTCTTTCCGGAGGAAGTGCACGCAGAGATTCCATCCGGTCGAGCTCCTTATCCTTAATAGAATCCCATGCGATGAGCCACCACCCCTGTCTCAATCCGTGTGCGTCCACGAAATTGAAATAATTTCCCGAATCAACATCTGCCTTGCACATGGCGATTTCAGAGGCAGGGATCGAATCGGGCTTTGCCGTTGGTTGTTCACCTGTTCCGCAGGAGCACATCATAAAAGAAATTATTCCTGCAATGAAAATGCTGTTTGTTCTCATTCGTTCAGAAATAAAAAACCCTCAGGATATTCTCTGAGGGTTTTGGTTTGCTATTGTAATTCCACTTTCCTCACCTGCGAACCTTCCGCAGTTCTCAACTGGAGGAAGTAAACTCCGCGTGCGTACG
>DATJEX010000270.1:0-5410 GCA_035496135.1 Bacteroidia bacterium | reverse complement strand
TCAATCATCTCGACATGCAGCCGCTCGCACCGATCAGCAACGCGAAGGAAATGGATGAGCATATCGAAAATGTTGTGCTGAAACTGCAACGGTCAAAATTATATCCGGGTTTATTCTATCGCGCATTCGGCGATTCCGTGATCACGGGTGAACATCTGTTGCTTTCCATCGCGCAGTTTCAACTCACACTTGTGTCTGCGAATTCAAAATACGACAGTGTGATGGCAGGAAAAGCAGTGTTCACCGATCAACAAGCGAACGGATATGAATTATTCCGGGAGAATTGCAGCTCGTGTCACAAGGAACCACTTTTTTCAACGTATGAATTCAGGAATAACGGGCTGACGGTTGATACCACGCTGAATGATTATGGAAAATGGATGATCACGCATCGTTCGGCCGATTCGCTTTTGTTCAAGATCCCGACGCTGCGCAATGTGGAATTCACGTATCCATACATGCACGACGGGCGATTCAAAAAACTGAAAGATGTACTCGATCATTACACCGACGGAATTCAGCATTCACCGACATTGGCGCCCGAATTGGAAAAACCAATTGTACTTTCCGCGAATGAAAAGATCGACCTGATCGCGTTTCTGCTCACATTGACCGACAAAAGTTTTATTTTCAACCCTAACCTCAGTTATCCGCGCGAAATATTTCAGCCTCCACCGAAAGGAAACTGAAATTCTGCCGTCTGATAACCTAAACCGCTAACCATTACCCTATGAAAAAAGCGACCCTGATCTCCGGAGCATTGTTCTGTTCCATTCTTGCATTCGCACAAGTGACCAATCCCGCGATCACGTCGTGGTTGCAGAATACGACGCAAACCGGGAGCCACTACGTTCAGAATAATTACGTGCCGATCCAGGATGCTGTTCCTGTGAATGTGCAGGCTGTTCAGTATTCCGCGAATTGGGTTTATGCTACCACGCATGGAATTCCGAGTTACACCACCGGGCCATTCCTCGATGGAAATCCTTCACAGGCTTCCGATCAGAATGCGATCTATAAATTTCCGCTGAATCCAACGCAGAATACCGGAAATCCAACGGCGACCACTCCGGGCAACATCGGAGTTTTCATCAATGGCGTTTCTCTTTTCGATTATCGTGATGGTGTGTCGTGGAAGAACAGTACAGGTGCAGAAGCAGGTGGACCACTCGGCGGCAATGGTGACGGAGTTTGGAATCGGGATGCCGTAGTTGCTGAACGGATCGGTTTCGATTGCGCGAAAGGGCATCCGGCCATGGGAAATTATCACCATCACCAGAATCCATCGGCGTTCGATCTCGATATCGTGCCTGTTTCCAACATCTGCAATTTGTATGACGCGAACGGGCTCTACATGATCGACAGCACACAGCATTCACCACTCATCGGTTTTGCTTACGACGGATTTCCGATCTACGGCGCATACGGTTACCAGAATACGAATGGAACAGGTCCGATCGTTCGGATGAAATCAAGTTACCAATTGCGCAATATCACGGTGCGCGATCACTATGCGGATGGATCTTCTGTTACGCCAGGTCCGCCGATCAACTCCACTTATCCGCTCGGACGTTATCGCGAAGATTATGAATACATCGCGCATCCTGCTGATCCAACTTATCTTGATGAACACAACGGCCGCTGGTGTGTCACGCCGGAATATCCGAATGGAACGTACGCATATTTCTGCACGGTCGATTCGAATTGGAATTCCGCTTACCCGTATGTTGTAGGACCGACGTTTTACGGTAACAAAGTCGCGGTGAAAGTAACTTCGATCACTGAGAGTACAACAACGTACACAGCGCCGACGGGAATCAGCGCGAATGATTTTGATGCGATGAGTTTTGGCGTGTATCCGAATCCTGCGAGTGATTACATCGCGGTACAGGTTGGTGCACTCGTAAAGGATAATATCACCGTTACGTTGTATGACATGACTGGAAGAAAGATCGAAGCGTCGGTGATCACACCGGGAAGTACGATCGCTTTCATTGACACGCAGACTATTTACGACGGACAATACATCATCCAGATCGCGAACGGAACGAATGTGAGGACTTCAAAAGTCATTGTGAAACACTGATGTGAATTGTGAGAAATTAAAAGGCTCCGGAAATATTCGGAGCTTTTTTTAGCGATTACCGGGCTTGATTTTCTTGGTGCAACTTTGAGACTTGGTGTCTTCGTGGCCTCGATTTGTCTTATGTGATACACTGCGAGGCCACAAAGGCACAAAGTCACGAAGGAATCACAAAGTATTTGCAGGGATTCGAGTTCAGCATTGCCTCTTTTTCATTCTCCACTATCAATGAGAGTTACCCTTTCGAATATTTTTTCTTCAGCACCCGATAGAGCGCGATGAGAATCGCACCGATGGAAAGCCACAGCATCGCGCGCGCGATGTAATCTCCGTGTCTCGTGTAAAATGTCATTCCCGCTGTGGAATTGAGCGTCATCTTGATGCTCGATGCGGTCCACCAATTTTGCCGCTGGTAAAAATCGCCGCGCTGATCGATGAAACAACTGATGCCCGTGTTGGCACTGCGTGCGATACTTTTTCTTGTTTCGATCGCGCGCAATCTTCCGTAAAGCAGGTGTTGTTTGTATCCCGGCGTGTCGCCCCACCAGCCATCGTTCGTGATGATGAAAATGTAGTCAGCTCCATTGCGGATGTATTCACCAACGTAATCACCGTAGATCGATTCGTAACAAACAACCGGCGCGACTTTGGTTTTATCATTTGCAGAAACGAAAACAGTGCGCGTGTCCTGCATGCCGAGACTTCCGGTTGATCCGCCCATGTTGATCGCAAGTTTCTCGAGAAAATGAAGATACCCCGGGAAAGGCATGCGTTCCACTCCCGGAACCAGTTTCGATTTGTGATACTGCTGAACGGTTTTTGTCGAATCGAATTGAAGCGCTGTATTGTAAATATCATAACTCACACCCGAGGCGGAATCGTAGCGGACCGTGACAGAAGGTTGTTCACCCGATCTGTATTCATGGCCGGTCGTTGCACCGGTGACCAATTTCAATTTCGGATACTTGTCAATGAACTGGTGCAGTCTCGCCACACTCCAGCTTGTTTTCAGATCATCATCCCAGAGCGATTGCGTCAAAGCCGTTTCCGGAAAAACAAGATAATCGGTATTGGAATCCACTTTATCCTGTGCAAGCGCGATCATATTCTCCAGCTGATCGCGATAATCGCCGTTGAATTTTTTGTACGGATCTACATTCGGCTGAACGACCACCACGTTGATCGGTTTGGTGGGATCCGCTTTCACATCGAAGCGATGATAGATGATCAGCGAGGTGATGATCGGAATGATGAAAAGAATAATGGCCGATGAAATGAAAATGATGCGCAATCGCGTTTCGCGCAATAAGGTGTTGCGGTGAATGTAAAGCTGGAAGAGAATGACATTGATGAGCAGTATCCACAGGCTTCCGCCGAACACACCGGTGTACTCATACCATTGCAGCCAGGTGTAATTATTGGCGAGTCCATTTCCCAGTGTCAACCACGGCCAGCTGAGGTCCCAGTCGAGATGGAGGAATTCAAAACTGATCCAGATGGGAATGAAAACAAAAGCACCGATGCGTTCCGGAAGATTCCGTTTTACTTTGTGGTAAATGAGAAACACGAACGCCATGAGCAGCGCGTTCACCGTGATCGCGAGTGTAGCGCCTCCGCCCGATGCGAACCAGACCCACCAGGTGGTGCATAAATTCCAGAGGAGAAAAGTGAGATAAGCGTAAAAGAAAAGATGCCGTGCACGCAAACGGTTGTCGTTGCTGATGATGTGCTGGATCTGCAGCAGCGGGATCAGCGCGACAAAAAGCAGCGGCGCGAATCCGTAAGGAGGCCACGCGGCGGTGAGGAGAATTGCACTGGTGATAGAGAGAAGGAAAAGTTTCCCGCGCATATGGGAGCAAAGATATAACTACGGTCGCTTAACGGGGAGTACTAAATACTAAAACAAACTAAAAGTTACGAAAGGTGTTCTGATGACGGGAAATCGTTCAGTTGCATCAACTGTTCGCCACCTTTCGCATCTGTAGATCCGCATCAATTCGTATTCCGTACTACTCCATATCGCCGAGATCAATATCACTCAACACCGCATTCACAAAATCTTCGTCATTGGTGGAATACCCCGGTGATTCCGTATTCAGTTGCTGATCGAGCGTCGCATCGTCCACGGGATTATCGGTCATCACCTGTTCGTCTTCTTTGTTGAGATCCATATCCGACGTCACCGTTCCCTTGTTCGCCTGGTACGCAAGAATGGCAAAGTAGCGCGCACGGCGGCTCTGGTGCATAGCACGGAGAAATTCTCCGCGGAAATAAAGTTTGCGTGCAAGACGCTGGTGCGCGATGGCGCGTGCGAGATCGCCCGTGTAAACTTTATTGATCTGTTCCTGTTTCTGCGCGGCGAGAATGACATAAGCTGTTCTGCGGATCACACGGCGGGCATGTACTTTGTCGGCGTGGCGAACTGCAGGCCGGCGTGGTTGCGCATTCATTACGGATGTTCCTGCAATGAGCAGAACGATCACGAGGAGAGGACGGAAAAATTTCATTGGTCGTTGATTTGTAGTTTGACGTGGTAAGATCCGGAAGGTTTAACCGGGTACGAACGGCTAAAGTTTACGAAACTACGAACCGCTAAGGATGCGAAAGGTTATTGCCGAATTCGATTTTTTTTGTGGTTCGTAGTTTCGTAACAGTTCGCCGTTAGTACAACCCGATATGGCTATCTCATCAAATACATCTTCCCCCAGCCGTGATCGATGTACGGATCGGCACCGCTGTCACGATGATCGATCCCGTCGCCGTTTAGCCTTGTGATGACGCGATAGAGATAAACGCCGTTCGCCAGCTGATCGCCGTACTGATCTTTTCCGTCCCACGCGTATTCGGTGATGTTTCTTCCGATATGCAGATCGCCGAGTTCATCTTTGTTCACTTCACGCACCACTTTGCCCGTGATCGTCATGATCTGGATCGTGAAGACATCAGGAACTTCATTTCCGGTGAGCGTGAAAACAAAATGCGTGGAAGTGGAGAATGGATTCGGATAGTTCAGGACGTTGGTTACGGATGGATGATTCACTACTTCGAATTCTATTTTGTAATCAATGAGTCCGGATGCGTTGTTCGAACGGTCTTTCGCCTGCACGATCAATTGATACACGCCGTCTTCTCCGCACGCAGGTGTGAACATGATCCTGCAACTGTTGTTCGGAAGATTGGCCGGCGTGAATAACAGCGTGCCCGAACTGAATGGAATGAGTTGTGCCACCGATTGCGATGGCGTCTTCAGGTAAACATTGAAGTCCGCCGGATCATTCAGCGCGAGGAATTGATTCTCATCCTTCAGCGTGATGAGAATATCCGGTT
>DATJEX010000269.1:0-4874 GCA_035496135.1 Bacteroidia bacterium | reverse complement strand
GAATCCTTTTGCAGAACAGACCACGATCACTTACAATCTTCCTTCTACAACAAAGAAAGCACAAATGCTGTTTTATGACGCACAAGGCAAACTTATCAAGGCGGTTGAACTCACGGGAACCGGTAAAGGACAATTGAATGTCTTTGCTGATGATCTGTCGAATGGAATTTATACCTACGCGCTTGTAGTAGACGGTCAGGTAATGGATTCGAAGCGAATGGTGAAGACGAATTGAAAATAATTCTTCTCGAAAAATTTGCCCACCGGATCCGGAGGGCTTTTCATTTGAAGATCTTCCAATCATCACTCCACACTCAACCTGTTCACTGCTCTTTCCCCACTCTCCGTTTCAATGATCACCGTATAAATTCCTTTGTCAAGATCGGCAGGAAGCTGAACAGGAATCGTATTCTCTCCCTGCTGCAATTGAATATTCTCTTCGAGAATAATTCTGCCGCTGAGATCGGTGACGGAATATTTCGCTTTCGATTCGTCAGCAGAAGAAATTTCGATCGTTGAATTTCCTGTTGTCGGATTCGGATAGATATTGATCACGCTCAGCAATCCGCTCTCGTGCACGCCGCCCGGACTCGCGATACGCAGGATGGTTCCGTTATCACCAACAGCCCAGCCGTCCGTCGCATCCACAAAATGAACTGAGCGGAGTGTGCTGATCATAAAAGTATTCTGCCACGTCCATGATGTTCCGCCATTCGCCGTGTGATAAATGTATCCGGAATCACCAACGACCCAACCATCATTGAGCGTCGCGAAAGAAACGCCGCGATAAATATGCGTGCCGACTCCGGTGTTCGAATTGCTCCACGTCGCTCCGCTGTTCACTGTTTTGTAGATCGTGCCTGCTTTTCCCGTTGCCCATCCCGTGGTCGTACTCATGAAATCGAGTGCGTTCAGATTATTCGTTGTCGGTGCTGATTGATTCGCCCATGCTGTTCCCGAATTGGTGGTATTCATCACATAACCATTCGGTGTATTGATGGAAGCCGCAACGTAACCGGTTGTTGAACTCGGAAACTGCACTGCAGTAAGAACTGCATTCGCAGGAGCAGAAGATGTCTGCGCCGTCCATGTTGTTCCGCCATTCGAAGTGTGAAAAATTGTATTCGCTGTTCCGCAGCACCAGCCATTGTTCACATCGGAGAAATGAATGGAGCGGAGTGTATTGAGATTCGGTGTCGATTGCACGGCCCAGTTACTTCCTCCATTCGTTGTGTGAATGATCGTGCCGCCATCACCACATGCCCAGCCATTATTCGCATCCACAAAAAATACGCAGGAAAGATTCGATCCGACAGGAGATGCCTGCTGTATCCATGTGTTTCCTCCATTGGTGGTGACGAGAATTATTCCGTTCAATCCAACAGCCCAGCCATTATTCAGGTTCGGAAAATGAACTCCGTAAAGATCGGTCGTGCCGACTCCTGTTTGCTGGTTCCAGGTGATCTGCGAACGTACGAATTGAGGTATCACTACCATTAATGAGAAGAAGAGTATAGCTTTTTTCATAGGGTATACGGGATTAGGGTCGGTGAAGATAGGCAGAGTTCCCGGAGATAAAAATTGTCTGAAATAAAAAAGGCGAGTGCCGGAATTTCATCGGGCAAAACGATTCACAATACCCGAAAACCAACGACTGAAAACTGAAAACCGACAACTGAAAACTGATCAATAGCTCCACTTCCTCGTCATCGTGTCGTAATAGCTGATCCCGACTTTCCACGTGAGTGCCGCTTTGGTGATGTTGCTGTCGGCCGTTACACCGAAAACCCCGAGGCGGAACAATTGTTTTTTGATGCGGATGATGCGTTCGAATCCAACATAGAATTCTTCGTGATAGAAATCCTTGTCGGGGATCATGAGCACTCCGCCACCAACAGCAGAAGTGATCTTCAGTTTTCCATAGAGCGGAATTTTCGATCCGAACGCTCCTTCGAAGTGATGAATGTAATTGAGACGGAAAAAAGTATTGGCAGTGCTCAGCGTTGGGCCGAGCAACTGGAACGAGCGCATTGGGTCGCCGAAGAGAAATGCATCCGACCCGCGGAAATATTTGTACTCGAGCAGGCGCAGATCCTTTTTATTGAGGAACGATCCGAACAACACATTCCAGTCACTCGTTCCCCATCTGCCGAATTGCATCTCATCCTGCGAACCGAGTTCGATGTAATCGAAATTGATCTCGCTGTTGAACAATCCGGGAATTCCTTTGCGATAGAAGAAACGGATCTCGGGATATTTTGTGCCGATGATTATTTTCTTGTGCTGTTTGATGATGTATTTCTGTTTGAAACGGTATTTCAATTCGAAGCGCACTTCCGATTTGATGTATTCCTGGAAATCGGTCGGTGTGTTGAGTGAGTCAAACAGAAGGGTCGACCACTGCTCCAGTTTCATTCCGGTGATCGGTGCCTGGTCGCAATATTCGAATGTCACTTCGCCGAACAATCCATTGACAATTTCCATGCGTTGCGCAATGCTGAATTGTTTGGTGCGGACATAGTTGCTACGTGCAAAAACCTGTTCAAGCGAAGCGTAGTTGTTGACCTGGTCGTAATAATCGCCGAAGCGGACGAAGGTGCGGACGAATCTCAACGGAATGTAGGTGAGCCCCACTCCTACTTTTCCGCGCACATCGTGATTGAGAAATCCGTAATCAATTTGTCCGTCTGTCTCGAGCAGATATCCATTGCTCTTGAAATCCTTGTTGAAATGTCCGCCAAGTTTCTGACGATATCCTCCCACTCCGAGCGGAACACAATCGGCAATGAGCGGATCGAAGAAGATCTCTGTTCCATTCACACGGTTGCGATGTCCCACACCATTGAGCAAAAAACTCCAGACGTTGATGTGATTGAAAGCGGAATCGATGGTCGCATAATATTCCGGTGAGGTGTAATAATTCTCGAGGCTGTCCACGACATGGATGTAATTGATTTCCTTGTCGTCGAGCTGGATGGTGCGGTGATCCACCCAATACAAACTGTCGCGATCGAAAGCGGAATCGTTGTAATGCTTGATCTCGTCGTTGAAAATTTTCAGTGGAAGTGTAGTGTTCACTTCATACGCCGACTGATCCACGCGCGTATTACCGATGATGTTGTATTTCCCGTCGTGGATGGTGTACGTAAATTCGCGGCGCACAGGAAGAAAAACTCCGGTGTCGACTTCTTCATAATCCTGCACCACACAAAAATCCTTGCAGAAATACAGTACATCTTTATTCACGTTCAGATTCACCGACGTCACCGCCCACGAATCTTTTTCCACGAAGATCAATCCGGAAAAAAGCGCATCCGATTTATAGAATGGCGTCACGCTGAGTTTGTAGATCATCTTGTTTCCTTCGGGAAAGGAGTCGAGCAATTCGAAACGGTAATTCAGGAAAGCGGTCGACGCCAATGGAGAAAGCAAAGGGCGCTGGCACAAAGCAGGCGCGTCGATCTGGTTCCTGTAGAAATTGAAATCCATACTCGCCGCATCGCTGATGAGCAGATAAGGATTCTCTGAGTAACCAGAAGGTGGGGCGATCTCGTGTTCGCCGTATTCCAGACCTTCCTGTGCACCGCCCGCTCCGTCAAAATGCTTTTCATCGGCAAAATCGTGATACGCGAGAATGACCTCCTTGAATTTCGAAGGTGCCGAGTAATACGTTTGCGAATAGGATTCGATCAGGTTGAGTTGCTTGTCCTTCAATTCATCTTCGAGCGCATTCTTACTTGTCTTGTTCTTTTTCTTTTTCGTCGTATCGGGAGGAGGAGGCGGAGCGATCTTCACGATAGCAGAATCCGGTTGTTTGATCAGGATCCGTTCGAGTGAAGTTTTCTGGTACGTGTTGCATTTGTAGTTCTGGATTTTGTCGAGATACTGTTCCCGGTGATCGATCACCAGTTTCATGATCTCTTTCCCGCGATCGCGGTCTCCTTTCGCCGTGACCACGAACGTCGCCATTGTTCTCGAAGCGGAAGGAAGCGTCACATCGATCACCTGCACATCATTATCACCGACGATGACTGTTTTTTCAACTGAAGTATAGGACACGGCAGAAAAAACAAGGACATATGTTCCCTTCTGCAACTCGATGAAATATCCGCCCGCCACATTCGCATTCGCACCGTACGTCGAATTCTTCACCACGACTACCGAATACGGAATTCCTTCGCCTGTGCTGTCGCGTATCACGCCCTTGATCACGCCTGCATATGAAGGAAGGCAGTAAGCAGTAAGCAGTAGGCAGAAAGAGAGGAAGAGTTTTTTCAGCATGCGGGGATTCGGGCGTAAAGGTACATTTCCCTTAGAAGACGGGGAAGTGAATTAACAGTTGCCGTAGGACGGAAGATTGGTGCTAATAGTTACAGGAGGTGTGTGATTGGGTACTAACTACGAACCAAATCCGAAAGTACGAACCGCGGAAAGACGAATTGGTATGATAGTTTTTCTAACTTGGTTGAATGAGATGGATCATACCCTCAATTCTCATTGCTTTTGTTATTTCATTCGATGTTCACGCGCAGAGTTTCAATTGGCAGTGGGCGCATGTGGCGGGAAATGATGCGATGACCGAACCCCGGGCAATTGTGGTAGATAACGACTCGAACGTTATCGCTGCAGGCACAACTGAAACAGGTCCTTTGGTCTTTGGCAATGACACCCTTCACTTGCCAGGAAATTCTGTTTCTTATGCCGTCAAGTATGACCAGAACGGAAATGAGATTTGGGTGAATGGCATTGGTGCTTCTTCTGGACCGGTCGAGGGAACATCGGTCGCGGTTGATGATTCGGGAAATGTATTCTTGCTCGGAGATTTCTATTCTGATACCCTGTATGTTGGTTCAACCATCATGACTGATTCAAAT
>DATJEX010000268.1:0-5510 GCA_035496135.1 Bacteroidia bacterium | reverse complement strand
ATGCGATCTATTTTAAATTGGTGAAGCGGAGTTGTGTTCCCTGCTTGATGAACTGGAGTCCTGTGGTTGCAATGGTGTCACCGGCGTTTATTCCTGAAGTGATCTCCACCTGTGTCGCGGTTCGTATCCCGGTTTGAACTTTCGTGATCTGCGCTTTTCCGTTTTTTGAAACGATCAGGCTGTATGTACTTCCTTTCGCGATGAGTGACTGTGTGGGAACAAGCAACGCACTGTCATTCGCACCTAGTCCGAGTGAAACGGAAGCGGAAGCACCGGGAATGAGACGAGTGCTGCTTTCTTTGATGAGTCCGCGTACACGAAGATCGAGTGCTTCGCCACCGATATTATTTTCCGTAGCGATGACATCAGCGTGATAATTAGTGGTATCACCGTCGACTATAAAAGAAATATTTTTTCCCTTCGTGAGAAGTGAAGCATAAATCTCCGGCACATTGAAATCGATCTTCATTTTCTGTGTCGCGCGGAAAGAGGCAACAGAAGTTCCGGTGGAGAGATATGCGCCCTCGCTGATATTTCTCAAGCCGATCACGCCATCGAACGGTGCACGGATCTCCGTCTTCATGATCTGCGCGTTCATGTCCTTGATATCGGCGTTCAGTGTGTTCACGGTTGTCACCGTCTGATCATATTCCATCTGGCTGATGCCATTCGCATCGAGTAATTTTTTCTGGCGATCTGCTGTTGATTGCGCGGTCTTGAGTTGTTCCTGCAGTTTCACTAATTGCGCCTGCAGATCCTCATCGAATAATTTAACGAGCAGCGTTCCTTTTTTCACGGCTTGTCCTTCGGGCAAATAAAGGAAGGTTACTCGCCCGGAAACTTCGGGTGCAAGTTCCACTTCATCCATCGGAAGCAGTGTTCCCGGAACACGAATGTCATCTTCGGCATGTTGCCGGCTAACGACGATCCCGGAAACCGAAACAGGTGCATCCGCGGATTTCGTTTGTGTCTTATCATCATTGCTTCCGCAAGAAGTGAGAAACAGGAATGCAGTTGATGCGGAAAAGATGCAGGCAGTGATCTGAAATTTCTTTCTCATTTTTTCTCTCTCAGGTTTTTGAGAATGTCTTCGAGGTATTCCGCCTGCACTTCCTGGATCTCGAGCAGGCGCTTGTTCTGGTGGATCATCAGGTGATCGAGTTTTTCGTGCAGCAGTTTTATTTCCAGTTCTGCTTTCAGATTTATTTTATAATCATGTTCACTCCGTATCCGGTCTTTGTCTCCCTGTCGATTCTGACTCATCATGATGATCGGTGCCTGGATCGCGGCGAGACAGGATAAGATCAGGTTGAGCGCCATGAATGGATAGATGTCGAATGGATGTGCGACAAGAATGTAGGTGTTCAATGCCATCCATCCCAGGATAAAGGAGAAGAAACAGATAATGAAGGTCCAGCTTCCGCCGAACTCCGCGATCTTATCCGCGACGCGCTGACCAATGGTCAATTTGTCTTCAAGATTATCTTCGATATTCTCCGAGAGGATCTTATTGTGTGTGATCGCATCCACCACTTCATTCTCCAGTTTGTCAAGATCACCGATCTCTTCGCGGATCAACTCTTCGAGATATTTTTTCCTGTACGGGATAAGTTCTTCCAGCGAAACGAAATCATTTCGTGTAAAGGAAGGATGATCTTTCGTGATGAGGCCGAAGATGTCTTCCTTGAGCAATTCCCCGCGGATGGCTTCATTTTCCGGAACATCTTTTCCGCAGAGCGAGCATTTTACAGTGACCATCTTTTGTGTTTTTATATTACCAGGTTCCAGCGTAGGTTAATTGGCCGCCGCATTTCTTCCTGTGATAATGATAGCGGATCGAAGTGATTTGCCTGAGGTGAAGCAGGTCGTGCGAATACCATTCTGATAAAAACATTTCGGCGGACATCTTTCCGAATTTCGGGTGATCATAGGCGTTGGTCCATTTGGGTTGCTGAAGCGATCTCAACCACCCGATGGAATTTTTCCGCTCGGCAAAAAAGGCCGGTAATTTTTCTTCCAGTTTGTTCGCACTGTAATTTCTTTCTCTAACCCAGCCGGCGGGATCGATCGGTGCGAATTCTTTTGCCGGATCTTCGAGAGTGCTTTTCAGCCGCGTCCTGAAATCCTCGCGCTCCTCATCGTACAAATGAGAAACCACTTCAACGATCGTCCATTTTCCTTCAGCGATCCGGTATTCACTTTCTTCCTTCCCTGTATTTTCCAGCAGTGCGCGGAAAAAAGGAATGCTCTCTTCAAGTTTGGTTATGATCGCTCCGTGGTTCATCAGGAAACGGTTAGAATATTTCCATTCTGCACGACAGTGTATTTCGTCAGTGGTTTTGGCGGAGGCCCGCCGATGACTGCTCCGTTCGTATCGAATGTTCCGCCATGACACGGGCATTCGAGATGCGTATTGCCCATGTTGTACGCGACCGTGCAGCCGGCATGCGTGCAGGTCTTCGAGAAGGCCATGTAATTCCCCGTGCTGACGAAAACGACGATCACCGTCTCCTTGTACAGGTATCCTCCCACATGTGTGAGTGCGGCGTTGGCAGGATCTGTAAGATCGATCTCGAAATTAATATTGTCCTTTTTGCAACTATCCACCAGGCTGATCGCTGCTGCCGCCCCGCATAGTGCGCAGGCCGTTTTAAGGAATGTTCTTCTTTCCATAAAATTCATTCTTATTTACCTGCGGGCAGCGGCAGGTGATTTGATCCTAAAGGTAAATAAAGCACAGGAAAAGGATCAATGTCCCCAGGTTTGATTTGCATCACTTCCCGTAGTGGACGAATCGCCCATTCCCTTGAATTTCTTGAGTGTGTACGTAAGGGTGAACATGAAGTATTGTTGCAATACACTTGTTCTGCTGTCTTCAATGTACGCTTCAGTCACCGTTCTCGAGATGCTCACGTTCTGTTTGAGGATATCCGTTGCCGAGATTTTCGCTTCGAGTGAATTATCCTTGAGGAATTTGTAACCGATATAAGCATTCCACAAAAGATAATTCGTGTTGTAGCCCTGGCCGAGTCCCGTATAGAAATACTGGTCGAGCGATGTGTTCATCACGAATTTCTTCTTGAGCGTGATCGTTGTTTTGAAGGTAGCGGTGTGCGTGAAATAAGATGAATTCACCTGCGAAGGAAGCGAGTTGTTGTTGATGTTGTACGTTCCCGAATAGGCGAGTGTGAAGTCGATGGCATCGCTGATGTTACTGCTCAGCGTAAGGCCAGGACCGAAGTTCAGGTTGTCGTTATTGTTCTGAATATCGTTGATGAGTCCGGGCGTGTGTGTGATGCTTCCGCTTGCATTGATGCCGAGATTCATTTTGAGTTTCGTCAGCGGAATGGAGTAGGTGAGATAGACTCTTCCTGTTTTATATCCTTTCAGGTTGACCGGCAACGTGAGTTGTGTTCCGCGATTCAGGAAGACATGGTCGATCGTGGTGTCGCGTGAAGCGATGTACGTTGAATTCCCGATGTAATTCTGCGCGATGCTTCCGTAAGCGAAAACAAAAAATCCTTTTCCGCTTGCAGGATCCATTGTTCCGTAATGCGTGATGAAGGTGTGCTCGTAATCCTGGGAGAGCAATGGATTACCCGTTTTCAGTTGCAGCGGACTTGAATTGTCCACCACATCCTGCAGCTGAAGAATGGTCGGCGAAACGGTCGACGTCCGGTAAACGATCTTCAGGTTGGAAGTCTTGCTGAATTTGTAACTGAACAAAGCATTGGGAAGAACGCTCTGGAAAACATGATCGGAATTAACCGTGTAAGGAAAAGTTTCCTTTCCGATCAGCGTTGCATACTGGTAATCCGTTCCGCAGGAGAAGGAAGCTTTATCGGTGCTGTATTTGTAACTCACACCGCCACGTTTGTATTGATAGGTGCTGCGGTACGTATTCGAAAGAGCGGAATCGATGATCTGTTCCTCGATCATGTTGTTGTTGAATGTTTGTTTCAGCTGTTTATTGTCGGCGATAGAAGCGCTCGCCGAAAAAAGCAGGTAGGACTTGGTGTTGATCGGTTCGGTCCACGAAACAGTAGGCGTGATGGTGTTGCTCCGCGTATTCCCATTTGAGTTCTGATCGAGAACCGTATTGGATGAAGGATAATAGGTGTTCTGTGAATAGAAACTTCCGGTACCATCGCGGTTGTTGATGGAGTTGGAAACATCAAGCACGAGCGTTCTTCCTTCTTTTTTGAATTTGTGCTTGTAGTCGAGCGTCTGCGAAAGGGTGTAACCGAGATTATCGGAAACGAGTTCGGACAGTGAACTGCTTTGCGTGATATTTTCACCGAGCAGGTTCGCGCCCTGGTCGAACCTGGAATAATGCGTGAATTGCGATGTGAACTTCGGAGTATAGATGATGGAGTTCATCGAATCGATCTGGTATTCGAACTTCAGGCTGAAGCGGTGATTCACATTCCGTGTTGACGTGTTGGAAGAATCATTGTAGACGAGCGAAGTGTCGTTCGTGGTGAAATAATTCCTGGTAAGCACCGTCTGATTCTCATTCTCTGAATAATTGAAGAAATAACTTCCGGAGAATTTTATTTTTTCACCAAATTGGTCTGAGAAGTTCAAACCGAAAGCGTGCGTAGTGGAAATTCCTCCCATCTGCGCAACCGTAAAATTATTGGAGCGTCCATACATTCCGCCGCCACCACCACGCATCATCATGTGTCCACCGCCGCCGCTTCCGCCCATTGTTCCCATGATATCCTGCATGCTGAAATTCTGCAGGTTGATATTGTTGCTCATTCCGAGAACGGTGAATCTGCGCAGGCCATCAAAACGATTGAACGTTAATCCAGCGTCATAACGGCTATCTGTTCCTGCACCGCCGTGAATTTTTCCGAACGAACCATGCATCGCTTTTTGTTTGGTGATGATGTTGATCGTTTTCCTTGCGTTGCCGTCATCAAATCCGGTCAGTCGTGATTGATCACTCGCCTGGTCGTACACCTGGATCTGGTCTACCATATCAGCAGGAATATTTTTCAGCGCCGCATTCGGGTCATCGCCGAAAAAAGGTTTTCCATCCACCATCACCTGCTTGATATCATCGCCCTGCACTTTTGTTCCTGTTCCGTCGTTGGTCACACCGGGCATTTTCAGCAGCAGATCTTCAGCCGTCGCATCCGGATTGGTCTTGAAAGCATTCGCGTTGTACACCGTTGTATCTCCATTCTGCGTCACACGAACCTGGATGTCTTTGATCAATGCTTCGGTCATCAGCAGGCCTTCATTCTTCAGTGGAATTTTACCAAGATCGACATCAGCACCGGCGATCATCAGGAATTTTTTTCCTTCGGCATAACCCGGAAAAAGGAATTTCATTTTGTATTTCCCATCCGGAAGCCCGCTGATCACAAAATGTCCTGACGTATCTGCACTGCAACCCGTGATCGCGATCGTGTCACCGGGATGAAAGATCATAACTGTTGCACCGACCAGGTCGATCGTCCCGGTTGTATCAGTTACGGTACCGGAAACGGAATGCGTTT
>DATJEX010000267.1:0-23636 GCA_035496135.1 Bacteroidia bacterium | reverse complement strand
CGCCGTTCGTCAGATTAATGCAGCATGGATAAGGTCATCTGATTGCGACCTTCAACTTGTTGTTGGTCAAGATCGGATGCTCCAACGACCGAAGGGAGGCGGAAGGTGAAAAATCATTTGTTTTTATCATAGAATTCGATGTAGCCAAGCTCCGTCGAAGGCTGCAGCGGGACAGGTGATATTTTGAAGCGCAGGTGATCTTGCTCCTGAATCAATGACCAATGTGCCAATGCACAATTCCCAATGAAAGTTCATGGGTCATTGCCAATTGAAAATTGGTAATTGGAAATTGTTGAATTGGAAATTGTTGAATTGGAAATTGATCAGAGATCCCAAACCGTTGGCCTGACTTTTCTCGGTTTGAAATATTTCTTGTGCTCGAGAATGAACGCCATGATGAAGTACAGGATGATGGGCGAACCCACCGTAAAGAAAGAGAGGTAAATGAAATACATGCGGATGCGTGTAGCACGAATGCCGAGTTTGCGGCCCCACCAGCTGCACACGCCGAAAGCGCGCTGCTCGAACCAGCTGGAAATTTTGTCGATGAATTTTATTCCGGTCATGGATTTGAAATAGTAATGCTAAGATACAAAAGGAAGACGGAATTCGGAGGACGGAAGACGGACGAAAGCGCGAAAATTATTTATCCGGATTCTGTGTTCTGTCTTCCGGCGTCTATATTAGCAGGATGAAAAGGATGCTTCTGTCAATCGTTGTTTTGTTCTTCTTCTCCTTTTCCGCTTCTGCCCAATGGACGCAGCTGACGCAGGACACGAACAATTACAACTGCTGCGTGTTTTTCATCAATCCGGATACCGGATTTATTTCGGGCGATTACAACGGGCAGCATGGGCTGATCCAGCGTACGACGGATGGCGGACAAACGTGGTCGCAGAATTTACTCGTGAATATTTTTCTCGCGATGAACATTGAATTTCCCAATGACACGACGGGGTATTGTATCGGGCAAAGCGGGTTGGTTTACAAAACGGTGGATATGGGAACGACGTGGCTCACGGTTGGAACCGTTGCTGCGAATACGGACATTTCCGCGATGCATTTTCTGAATAAAGACACCGGGCTTGTTGTGGATTTCGATGGAAGGATTTTCAGGACAACGGATGGTGCCGCGAGCTGGAATGCTGTTTATTCTGTGGCCAGTGGTTTTCAGAATTTTTATCCGGGCACCGGAAAATTCCGGTTCGTGAATGATTCTGTTGGATTCCTGGCGAGCGGAAATTACGGAAGCGTGATGAAGACGACCGACTACGGCGCAACGTGGACAGCGATCAATCTTCCAACTTCGAACAACACGTGGGCTTTGTCGATGTACATGTTCAATAAGGACACGGGAATTGTAGTGGGAGAAGCGGGACGTATCTGGAAAACTGTGAATGGAGGAACGTCGTGGTCGGCGCCGCAGATCATTACTCCGTACGATCTGATGGACGTAATCTTCTTCAATGATTCAATCGGTTACATTGTGGGAGGCGAGAACAGCAATTATGTTTATCATCCGCCTTCTTATCCGCCGGTTGGTGCTAAGATCTTTGCGACGAGCAATGGCGGGCAGACGTGGAGTACGGATACGTCATTGTGCTGCGACTGGTTCACTTCGATCTGCAATGCGGGAAATAATGTGGCGTATGCTGCGGGATGGCATGGATGGCTTTTCAAAAACAACAATGCCCTTTCACTTGCCGGAGTTTCTGAGTTCCAGGTTTCAAGTTGCAAGTTGTTTCCCAATCCTGTTTCTTCTATTGTGGAATTTCCTCTCGCTGACCATGCAGAACTGATCGATGTGAATGGAAGAGTTGTTCTTTCCGCTGAACATGTTTCGAGGCTTAATGTTTCGGAAGTTGCGGATGGAATGTATGTGCTGAGATTGAAGACAAGCGATACGATTTCCAGTGAAAAAATAGTAGTGAGGCATTAAGATCAATTGGTAGTTGGGGGTGAGATTACGGATTTGCTACGGAGATTACAGATTACGAATTCAGACAGATTTACAGAGTTACTAGAATTGATCAGTGCATCCGTTTAGATCGGTAATCCGTGGGTCTCCGTAGAAAATCCGTAATCCCCCGCGCTTCCTTCGGGGAAACTTTATCTTTGTCACCATGAAAAAGAATTTCATTGAAGAACTCAAATGGAGACGCATGCTCCAGGACGCGATGCCGGGAACGGAAAAACTGCTGCAGAAGGAAATGGTGAGCGCGTACATCGGGTTCGATCCCACGGCCGATTCACTGGGTGTTGGAAATCTTGTGCAGATCATGACGCTGCTGCATTTTCAGAATTGCGGGCATAAACCAATTGCACTCGTGGGTGGAGCGACCGGAATGGTAGGCGATCCATCCGGAAAAAGTGCGGAGCGGAATCTGCTTGACGAAAAAACTTTGAATCATAATCTTGCTTGCCAAAAAGCACAGCTGGAAAAATTCCTGGATTTCAATTGCGGTGCGAATGCCGCGGAGATCGTGAACAATTACGATTGGTTCAAAAACATGAGTTTCCTGGAATTCATTCGTGACGTTGGAAAACATCTTACGGTGAATTACATGATGGCGAAGGATTCGGTGAAGAACAGGATCTCTGGAGAAGACCGCGAAGGAATGTCATTCACGGAATTCGCTTACCAATTGGTGCAGGGATATGATTTCTATTATCTCTGGAAAAACCGCGGCGTGAAAATGCAGATGGGCGGAAGCGATCAGTGGGGAAATATTGTCACCGGAACAGAATTGATCCGCAGGAAAGATGGAGGAGAAGCGTGGGCGCTCGTGACTCCATTGATCAAAAAAGCAGACGGAACGAAATTCGGAAAAACGGAAAGTGGAAACATCTGGCTCGACCCGAAGCGCACTTCACCTTATGAGTTTTACCAGTTCTGGCTGAACGGAGCCGATTCTGATTCGGAAAATTACATCCGCATCTTCACGCTGAAGTCTCAGGAAGAAATTGAAAAACTCGAAGCGGAACATCGCGCAGAACCACACCTGAGAAAATTGCAGAAAGCCATCGCGGAAGATATCACGACACGTGTACATGGAAAAGATGCGCTGAATGCGGTTGTTGGAATCACGGCGCTGTTCATGGCGAAAGATGCGGTTGCGCAAATGGAAGCGATGGATGATTCAGCATTTACAAAAATGGTTTCTGATGCCGGAACGAACGCGGTTGAAATTCCTGCTGCTGAATTCGCCAATGGAATAAACATCATTGACATTCTCCACGCGCGCACAAAAATGTTCGAGTCGAACGGCGATGCGATGAAGATGATCAAGGGGAATGGTGTGTCGCTGAATAAGGTGAAGGTGACCGATCCGAAGATGGTGGTGAATACTTCTAATCTTATCAAAGGAAAATATCTGCTGGTGCAGAAGGGGAAGAATGACTATTGTTTAGTGCAGATCGGGTGAAAGCGAGAGTGAATGTGAAGGGGTGATGGATCGATCTGGACCGGAATTCGTATATTGAATAAAAGAATCGACATGCGCTTTCGTCTTTTATTTCTTCTATTATGTGTCGTTTTTTGTAAAGCCGATGCTCAAATAACTTTTCAAAAGGTTTATGGTTCTGACAGTATCGAAGAAGGGGCATTCATTTCCAAATCTGATGACGGTGGGTACTATGTGAGTGGAAGTAGCACAGAATACGACGCGCAAACATGGGATGGTTTTGTAATGAAAATTGATTCCAGCGGTGACAGTCTTTGGACAAGAATATTTGGATTACCAGGCCAGGATGATGGAGTTCTTGCAATGACAAGTACAAATGATGGAGGCGTTGTTTGCCTTCTGGAAATGGATATTTCATGGCCGATTTATCCGGTGATGCTGAAATTTGACAAGTATGGAAATCAGATGTGGACGAAGAAATTCGGACCAACAGATATCGTCAGCGACATGATCCAAACCGCCGATGGAGGATTCGCGGTTTCTTGTTTGAGCACAAATTTTAATGTAAGTATCGTAAAGACAGATAGTATAGGAGGGATACAATGGATTTCAACAGACTCTATCAACAATGTAATAATCACGGAAAAATTACGACTCCTCCAGACGAACGATAAAGGATATGTTATTGCTTCTACCCTGCACAGTACATCCGATGATGGAATCTTAACAATTAAATTCGATAGTGTTGGTGCTCGACAATGGTCAAGGTTATATTCCTCTCCTGCAAATGATCATTGCCGTGGATTAATCCAGACCAGTGATTCCGGGCTATTGATACTTGGTTCAGCCGAAAGTGCTCCGTATTCCAAAGCAACATTAATCAGAATGAATTTATTTGGCGATACTTTGTGGACGAAATGTTATACATCTTCGCCCAATGGAAACGAGTATATGCCATGTGGAATTTCGCAAACCTCAACTGGAGGCTATGTTTTTTCAGCAATAACCATTGGAAGTTTTTCGATAAATAAAATAATACTTATGGCAACAGATGCTTCAGGGCATCTCATTTATTCAAGAAGATATGGAGGCTTGAGTGATGACTGGCCGAGAGATGTTATAGTGACAGATGATGGTGGAGCGATAATTTCAGGTGCCAGTAAAAGTTATGGAAGCCAGAGTGGTTATTCGAATATTTATTTGATTAAAGCAGATTCGAATGGAATCTCTGGCTGTAATGAATTGAATTACTTTTTATACGAAGAACAAACCGTCTTTCAAGTTTCTTCACCTTCAATGATCAACAAGCCCCCATTCAATACTCAAAGTGTTACGCCTTATTCATGTGTATTAAGAAGTGGATTTGATTTCTATCCGATCTGTTACACAGGTGTAGATGATAATTCGGTAATAGGGTTACTTGATTGTGAATTCATTCCCAATCCTTCCAACAATAGTACGATATTCATTTTTTCAGGAGAGACTTATCCCGATGATTGCAATCTGGAAATATTTAACGTGACAGGTGAATTGATACGAAACTATTCCGTGACCGGTAAACAAACAGTCATCAGTACGTTCGAGTTTCCGGAAGGAACGTATATCTACAGATTATCTTCTGGTGGTTCTTATATAGCAACCGGTAAATTGATAATTTGCAAATAGATTCACATATCTCCACCCACGTTTCTAGAAAACCCTTTCACCTTCACTTTTACATTCACCCGTTATTGATCCTTGAGATTATACTTCGTCTCATACCTCTGATACAACGCCTGCTGATCGTTACTCAGATCCAGCATTCTTCCCTGGATGAACGCGAGTGTCACATCATTCGTCTTCATGTCGAGCGCATCGCCTTCGGAAATGAATAGCGTCGCGTCTTTGTTGATCTCGAGTGTTCCGAGCAGATCATCCACGCGCAGAATTTTCGCAGAGTTTCCGGTGAGTGCTGCGATCGCCTGTTCCTGTGTCAATCCGTAAGCGACGGTTGTGCCGGCGAGGAACGGAAGATTTCTCGCGCCCATCGCTTCCATGTCGCCTTCGTTCTGCAGGCAGAAAAGAATTCCCGCGTCCTGCAGTTCTTTCGCTGTTTTGTAAGGCTGATCCACATCGTCATCGTTGCGCAGCGGGAGTGAGTGTGTGCGCGTGAGCATGACGGGAATGTTGTGCTGCTTCAGAATATCGGTGCACTGCCAGCTGTCGGATCCGCCAACGATCACGGCGTGTGCGATCGAAAATTTGTCAATGAAATAAACCGCTTCATTGATCTCCTTCACGAGATCCGCGTGAATGTAGAGATTCTCTGTTCCGTTGAAAATGTTTTTCATCGCTTCGAAACGGAGATTTTTTTCCGGGTTGGAAGCGTTGTTGTAATACGCCTGCGCTTCCGTGAAGAATTTCTCCAGCGTCTGTTTCTGCGTTTCGTAATTCTTGTTCTGCGAATAAGCGCTGAAACCATCGTCTTCATTCCAGCTGCGCGAATACCACGATGGCCAGTTCAGATGAACACCATCATCGGCACGTAAAGTTGCGTCCATCCAGTTCCAGCCGTCGAGCGACATGATGGAAGAAGTTCCGGAAATTCTTCCGCCGCGCGGTGTGACCTGAGCTACAAGAACGCCGTTTGTGCGAACGGTCGGCTGAATTCTCGAATCGGTGTTGTAAGAAGCCTGTGAACGTACATGCGGATTCATTCCGTCGATGTCGTGGAAATCATTCGTCGCACGGACCGCTTCGATATCGGTGAGCCCGAGTGTGGAATTCGGCGCGATGAATCCGGGATAAACCTGTTTACCGTAAATGTTGATGATCGTATCCCATTCGGTTTTGTTGATACGCACAACGGTCGCATCGCCGACGAGATAGATCTTTCCGTCTTTGAAACCGATCACGGAATTCTGGATGACGGTTCCGTTACCGATGTGTGCAACTCCGTTCATGAGCAGAATGCTCTTCGTTTGTTTCTTCGCGGGAACGGGGTTCTGTGCCACAAGTGCGGAGAGCGGAAGGAGGAGAGCGGTGATGATCGAAATGTATTTTTTCATGATGATCGTTTTCTTTAATGTCGATTGATTTCTTGTCAGACTGAGCTTGTCGAAGGCGACAAGATTTATTCATCGAGATCCAATTCTAAATAATTTCCGTCGGAGATCATGTCGTCGCATTCCCAGATGCGCGGTTTGCGGAATTTCACGGACTGCGTTGTTGCACCGCCGGCTTTCTCCGCCAGCATTTTCTGGATGATGCGCGCTTTGTCCTTGCGCATGCTCTCGCGGAGTTTCAGATCTGCATTCACATCGTACATCACAATTCCGTCGACGATCGTGGTCAATGGTTTGGAATAAATGGAAAGTGGATCTCCGTTCCATAGAACTACGTCGGCATCTTTTCCGACTTTGATGCTTCCCATGTGCTGGTCGAGATGCAGCAATTTCGCGGGATTCATCGTGCACATTTTGAATGCTTCCATTTCACTCATGCCGCCATACTTCATCGACTTCGCTGCTTCCTGGTTGAGTCGGCGCGCCATTTCAGGATCATCAGAATTCACAGCGACCACAATTCCCATTCTTGTCATGAGCGCCGCGTTGTACGGAATAGCATCTTTCACTTCGTATTTGTAAGCCCACCAGTCGGCGAAAGTTGATCCGCCAACATTGTGCTGTTTCATGATATCGGCCACTTTATATCCTTCGAGAATGTGCGTGAAGGTATTCACTTTGAATCCCATTGAGTCGGCCACGTGCATGAGCATCGTCAATTCCGATTGCACATAAGAGTGACACGTGATGTTTCTTTTTCCGTCAAGAATTTCCTGGACAGCTTCGAGATCGAGATCGCGTCGTGGTGCTGTTGATGCGGCTTTCTGCGCAGGATTCATTTTATTCCACGCATCCCATTGCGCTTTGTATTCTTTCGCACGGGTGAAATAATCATAATACACTTGTTCTACACCCATTCTCGTTTGCGGGAAACGAACCGTGTTATTATCGCCCCAGTTGCTTTGTTTCACGTTTTCGCCCAATGCGAATTTGATGAAGCCCGGAGCATTCACGTTTTTCATTCCTTCGGCACTGGCGCCCCAGCGCAATTTCACGATAGCACTTTGTCCACCGATCGGATTCGCGGAACCGTGCAGCAATTGCGCACCCACAACTCCGCCCGCCAATTGACGATAGATCTGAATGTCTTCGGGATTGATCACATCGCCGATGCGCACTTCCGCACTCGACGCCTGCGTGCCCTCGTTCACGCCACCCGCGATCGCGATGTGCGAATGTTCGTCAATGATTCCCGGTGTAAGATATTTTCCTGTTCCGTCAATGATCATCGCTTTTGCAGGAGCAGTGAGATTTTTTCCGATCGCCGCGATCGTTGTTCCGGTGAGCAGAACATCGGTGTTGAGCAAAATACTATCCGCTTCATTTGTCCATACCGTTGCGTTCTTGATCAGGACGGATGGATACACCGAATGGAACCGGTCGTATGACATGGAATCATTTTTCGTTCTTCCATAGGAAGAGAATGGATAGATCACATCATCAAGTGTCGGAAGAACAGCAGCAGTGGTGTCTTTTGTTGCAGCTTTCGGAACGTAAGGAGATGTTTGTGTGGCATTCCAGTCGAACCAGGTTCCATCGGCAGTTTGTCCTTTTCCCATCAGCTTCTTTGTTTTTCCGTCAACTGTTCCGGACAATCTTGTTGTTCCGTCTTCCGTGCGCGTGTAAGCGATCGTCACGTTATTGCCGGAGAGATGAATGTTGACGTCTTTCACTGAATCTGCTTTCGGGAATGAGCCTTTCAGTTTGAAAAGATCTCCTTCTATCGTCAGTTCTTTTTTGTTTCCGTTCACGAGCAGGTCATACGTTCCGCGCAGATCTACAGTGTTCGCATCTTTCACGATGAACTGATGTCCTTTCACCCAGTTTTCCCAGATGACCGCATCGTCAGAAAAAATATTTCCATTGGTGATGATGAAATTCGCGAGCAATCCTTTTTTCAGCGAACCGGTTTTGTCACTCACTCCGAGCATTTTTGCAGGAGCGGTTGTCAACGCACGCAACGCTTCTTTTTCGCTCAAACCGTATTTGATCGCTTTGCGCAGGTTCGTCCAGAAATCTTTTTTGTCTTTGAGATCGGACATCGTGAGTGCGAACGGAATTTTATTCTTCTCGAATGCTGATGGATTCAACGGCGCCATTTCCCAGTGTTTGAGTGTGGCGTAATCGATCAGTTCCGCATCATAAGGATCTTCTACGTCATACACAGCAGGAAAATTCAGCGGAAGAATGAAGGAACCACCCGTTGCTTTGATGAGATCGATCCGCTGATATTCATTACCGCTTCCTTTGAAGATGTACTGAATATTGAATTCATCACCGAATTTGTCGGCGCGCAATACATTCCATTTATCAGTCGTCTCGAAGATCTGCGGCAGGCCTTTTAAATTATTCCACGCTTCGAGTGTGAGATTGTATTCTGTTTTATTTTTTGCAGTGCGGTACCAATCGGCATCACTATTGGTCTGACGCATGAGTGCGATCGCGCCCATGAGTGAAGAAGGATAATCCTGGCGTGAACTTCCTTTGTCGAAGGAATAACAGGCAGCCGCTTTTTCTTTCACGATCACCTGGTTGTCTCCGTCTTCTGCGTTGAGTGTAACACAAACCGAACTTCCTCTTGCAATTCCATCCGCCGAATACGACATCACCGTTCCGAATCCGAGATCGCGGTAATCTTCCGCTGTCTTTGCATCACTCGTGAAAACTGCCGAAGCATCTGCGTCTGCTTTCAACGCATCATTCCAGCCAAATGCGCCGGTGCGATCTGCATCCATGTTCGGACCCATCGACCACGCTTTCTTTTTCACTTCCGGCATTCCGTACGTGGTGTATGGATCGATGAAAGAAGGATAAATGGATTTTCCTTTCACGTCATAGATCACGGCGCCTTTCGGAATGGTCACTGCAGTTCCGATATCGGTGATCATTCCATCCTGCACGATCATCGTTGCGTTGTCGAGCATATTGTCGGCATCGACCTGGATGTGCGCGTGCTGAAAAGCAAAAATGGTATGACGATTGTCGACCGCGCCGTTGCTTGGAAAAGTCACGGTTTGTCCGGCAAGGAATGCTGAAGTGAGCATTGCCGGAACGAAAAGAATTTTCTTCATCAGGATAGATTGAGAGCGGAACAAAAATATCCTTTTTTCCCTCTCAAATGTTATTTTCGGATGAACGGCAAAGAGGCAGTTTGAGTGTGATGCCAGGTGTTACACCTGACATGGAAAGTGCGTCGGCACTCAAACTGCCATGGGGTTTAAAGAGGGAAGCAGTTGCTTTTTTGCCTAATTTCGGGGGATAAAAAAACCGCTACACCATGGAAATGATCCAACACGTACATTCGGCCCTTCGCTGGGTTCTCCTCATCTTCCTTCTGATCACCATCTTCAAATCAATGTCCGGATGGCTGGGGAAAAAGACATTCACCAGTAGTGACAGAAAACTTGCGGTCACCACCGTGATTTTTGCGCACCTGCAACTGATCATCGGGCTTATTCTTTATTTCCAGGGAAAGTGGTATCAATCCATTGACACGACCGATGAAATGATGAAATCCGTTCACCGTTTTTTCGGAATGGAACATGTGACCATGATGTTGCTGGCGATCATCTTCATCACCGTCGGAAGTGCAAGTTCTAAAAGAGCGTCGTCCGACACCAGGAAGCACAAGCGGATCTTCGTTTGGTTCCTTATTTCACTCGTTGTGATCCTCGCCGCTATTCCGTGGCCGTTCATGGCGAAATTCGCTAACCTCAACTGGTTCTGATCATGAAAAAACTAACGATCCTTCTTCCTGTTTTCCTTCTGACTTTTTTCTCCGCATGCGGAGGTGATAAGGAAAAATCACCTGCAGATTCCACTTCAACGGGAACAACTGTTTCTGTGAATACCAATGGCGGAACATTGTACAACGACAAATGCTCGACCTGCCACGGTGCCGATGGTAAAGCCGGTGTGATGGGAGCAAAAGATCTTTCGGTAAGCACGCTCGATCATGCAACTGCAGTAGCACTTGTCAAGAGCGGAAAAGGAATGATGAAATCATTCGGTGGAGAATTGACGGATGTGCAGGTGGAGGCGGTGGTGAAATACGCGGAGAGCCTAAGAAAATGATGTGCTGATGTGCTAATATGCTGATGTGCTGATGAGGAAAATAGTTCTCGCCGTTTTGATTGTTCCTTCTATGATTTCTTGTGGAGGGAAGCCGGAAATGCCTGCTGATTTCAGTTTTGTTCTCACAAGGATGGATATTGATTCTTATAGTTCTTCGGATTCAACTTATAAGTATAAGAACGGCACAGATACAACTACTACCCTGGTATTTACCGAACAGGAAAACAAAAAGGTGTTTCAAGCTTTGTTGTCAAATGATTTCTGGAATATCCCGGAACATGATGAGAAAGGTCCGCGTGTCAGTGATGCATTAGGAACAACACTTGAGGTTCATTCGGATGGGAAAACCAAAAAGATCGATGTATCTTATGCATGTAATCATGATGCAGATCTATTAAGAAGATTTTGTAATGTTATTACTCTCATAGATTCTATTATCAGAACCAAACCTGCTTACAACGGAATTTCCGGCCATTCTTAAATGGGAAAATCAATTCCTTTCAAATTTCAAGCCTTTTGCTCCAGACTCCATGATCGATAATCTTAACATCCTGAAACCGTCGCAGCGTGCGATCCTTGTTGGTGTCATCGACAAACGGCAGGATGCGGAACAGCTGAAGGAATACATGGACGAACTCGCGTTTCTTTCCACTACAGCGGGATTGATCCCGGTGAAGAATTTCACGCAGAAACTCGATCATCCCGATCCGAAATTCTATATCGGAACGGGCAAAGCGAAAGAGATCAAGAAATTCATCGAGGAAAAAGAAATTGATGTCGTGATCTTCGACGACGAACTTTCTCCTTCGCAGCAACGGAATCTTGAGAAAGAACTTGAACGCAAAGTCATCGACCGGAATTTATTGATCCTTGATATTTTCGCCGGACGTGCACGCAGCGCGCATGCGAAGACGCAGGTGGAACTCGCCAGGTACGAATATTTATTGCCGCGCCTCACGGGCTTGTGGACGCACCTCGAACGTCAGCGCGGTGGTACAGGCACACGCGGTGGATCGGGAGAAAAGGAAATTGAGACGGATAGACGTATCGTGCGGAACAGGATCTCCGCGCTGAAAGAGCAACTGAAGGAAATTGACAAACAGATGGCGACGCAGCGGAAGGGAAGAGGAGAACTCGTGCGTGTTGCGCTGGTCGGGTACACCAACGTGGGAAAATCCACGATCATGAACATCATTTCGAAATCGAAAGTTTTCGCCGAGAATAAATTATTCGCGACACTCGATACGACAGTGAGAAAAGTAGTCGTTGGAAATCTTCCGTTCCTTCTTTCCGATACTGTTGGATTCATCCGCAAACTTCCGCATCAATTGGTTGAATCGTTCAAGTCGACGTTGGATGAAACGCGTGAAGCGGATATTCTCCTGCACGTCGTTGATATTTCCCATCCGAATTTCGAAGATCAACTGAATGTCGTGCAGGAAACGCTGCAGGAAATTGGCGCGGGGAATAAGAAAACGATTTTGGTCTTCAACAAGATCGACGCGTACCGTGAACCTCCGACAAAAGAGCACGAGTTGAACCCAATGGGTAAACAGATGCTTACGCTGAAGGAAATGGAAAAAAGCTGGATGAGTAAACTGCATGATCAGTGCATTTTCATCTCAGCTGTTACGAAAGAGAATGTCAATGAATTCCGCCAGATGCTGTTTGACGAAGTGAAGTTGATCCACACGAAGCGTTACCCAAACGACAAGCTGGAATTCTGGAACAAATAGTCACGAAAATCAGTGAACTTGTCAGCCTAAGCGCTAGTCGAAGGCGGCCGCAGATTTACGCAGATTACAGCGCAGATTTACGCGGATTAAGCGAGAGCAGGCTCCCCGATCATTTCATCATTCCACGAAATTTCCGTTTGCTTTTCCATCACGTGTTCAAAGACGAATGTTCTGAATTGTGAAACGAATTCGCGGAAGATATCGGCGAGGAAAACAAAAGCACAGATCACTTCCAGCACAAGCACCGAAAGCAGGAGTAGCGTGAGTTTTCTTTTATACAGGCGCACCATCGCATAGATCGAAATGAAGATGAACGCTGTGCTGTAAAGGAACGAAAAGAGAAGCCAGCAGAAACTGTCGCTGGATACCGGGAAAAAGATGGATCTCCAGAGGGAGAAGAACGAATAAGAAACGAGCGCAGAGATAACGATCATAGCGAACAGGTAGTTCTTTTCGGCGTTTCTTTCGGTTTTCATATTGAACTCCCGGGCGGATGTGACCGGCGGAAGTTGGTAGTAGAACGGAACGAAGCGCCAAAGAGTTTTGCGCTTTTCCGTAATTAAGAAAAATTTGGGAAGGAAATAATTATCAACTGACACAATTGCCGACTTGATAATAAATGCTAAAAGCTGAAACCTGCCACAGTCCCGATAGTTATGGGGATCACTGATTGGCACAGATTATTTTTCCCTGTGAGACGATCTTTCCGTTATCAAGGATCTGGTAGAAATAAATTCCCTGTGCTTCTCTGCTCAGATCGATCGTTTGAACTTCGTTCTTCATCGGGAATGAATTTATTTTTTCACCATGTGAATTGTAAATGTCTATCGTTGATTCGTGCGAAAAGTCGTTCGTGTGAAAAGTGAAGATTCCGTTTGATGGATTCGGATAAACGGAAATATTTTCCTGCACGGAAATATTCTGCTCACTCATCCAGTTCCCGAAATCCCATCGGGCGATGTTGTTCGCGGTATCTCCGCCGGCACGATCGAAATAACCGCCGGCATAAAGCACGCCTTCGTCCACATAGATCGAGGAAACGAATGGAGTTGTGTTGATCGAAAAAGAAATTCCGGTGCCCAATGGAAAAACAGTTGTGCCATCCCACGCGGCGATGCAATTTACAGGAGCGCCGCATAGCTGTGAGAAACTTCCGCCAACCAATAAATAATTTCCGTAGACAAAAAGTGTATTCACCAGGTTGTCGGCGCCGGAAACTTCTACCGCATTCCAGGCTGTTCCATCCCACACTGCGAAATTGTGCATTGGGTGAAAACCGGTGGTCACGAACATACTGCCACCTGCGTACAATTTTCCCTGGAAGGTTTTTAAACTTAATGGCATTCCGTAGAGAAATCCTTCACCAACCTGCGACCATGAAGTTCCGTCCCATTTCGCGATGCGCTGGATGACGGAAGTTCCGCATGAATCGAACGATCCGCCCGCGTACAATTCACCGTTGAAAATCTCGAGACAGGAAACATGTCCGTGATGAAAACCATTTCCGAGTGTCGACCAGTTGTTTCCGTCCCACGCAGCAATGTCGTTCGCTGCTATCGATCCGGCTTGTGAAAAACTTCCGGCAACGATCAGTTTTCCATTGTAAACGATCATCGCGTCGATCCAGCCGCCGGGAGTGATTCCACCTCCAACGGAATCCCACGTCGTTCCGTTCCAGATGGAAATGCCGGGCATAACAAAATTTCCACCGATGCCGGTGAATCGTCCGCCCGCGTAGAAATCTCCATTGTATTCACAGAATGCATTCACCGGATAATCCGCGCCGCCGTGAAGATCACTCCATGTTGTGTCGTTCCATTGTGCGACATTGGAAACATAATTCGTGGAATTGCCGGCAGTCTGGAAATATCCCCCGACGAATAATTTTCCATCGTGCACGGTCACCACATTCGCAGGGCCACTCAATCCACCACCGAGCGGCGACCAAACCTGCGCGGAGAATTTTCCGGAAAGGAAAATGAGAGTGAGAAATAAAATTGGACGAAGTGAATTCATTTAGGGCCGATTCGTACGGTAAGTTACAAAAGCGATCCGATACTCCTATTGCAACATCAATTTTCCCTGCGATGCGATCTTACCTTCCTCCAGGACGCGATAAAAATAAATCCCTTTCGCTTCACCACTCAGATCGATCGTTTCATTCTCATTCTTCATCGCGAACGAATTTATTTTTTCTCCGAGCGAATTGTAGATCTCGATCGTTCGATTTGCTGAAGGGTTTTCTGATTGGAAATTGAAAATCCCATTGGAGGGATTGGGAAAAAGGGAAATATTTTCACCGGAAGCAATGTCATTCGTTCCCAGCAACACCGTCCATTGCGCAACGCCGATCGCCGGGTTTCCGCCGGCTATCGTGAATGTTCCTGTCGCGTAGAGAAATCCTTCATCGGCCACCATCGACTGCACACCGAATTGGGTGAACGCCATTCCGCCATTGAGCGAATTGAAAACCGATCCGTCCCACGATGCGATCCCGCTCGCAAAATTTCCGTCGATGTTGTGAAATCTTCCGCCGATGTATAATTTGTTTCCATACCTGCAGAAGGAAGAAACATTGTCATTCGCACCGGCACCGATATTGTTCCAGGTTGTGCCGTCCCACGCCGCGAGAAAATCGAATTCATTGAAGTTTGCATCGTAGAAAAAAGTTCCGCCCGCCATGAGTTGTCCATTGAAGGTTTTCAGCGCGAGAACATTTCCGATGAATCCGGGTCCGCATGATGACCAGTTGGTTCCATTCCACTTCGCGATGCCGTAACACGTATCCGTTCCTGCAGTGATGAATGAACCACCAGCGTAGAGATCTCCATTGTAAACTTCGAGTGTGTAAATGATCCCGCCGTTCACGCCTGCACCCAGCGCGGTCCAGTTCGTTCCATCCCACATCGCGATATTATTCGCCGCGGTTGATCCTGCCATGGTAAAACTTCCTCCAACAACAATATTTCCATTGTAAGTCGTCATCGCTCTCACGTACGCTGTTCCCGAAGAAGTGAGTCCGTGACCAATGGAATCCCAGGTGGTTCCGTTCCATTTCGCGAGAGAATTCACGCCGTTCAATCCGCCGATGGAATTGAATCTTCCTCCGGCATAAAGCGCTCCGTTGAAGTCCATCAGTGCATAAACTGTGTTGTTCGCGCCTCCGTTCAGATCGGACCAGTTCACGCCATCCCATTTTGCAATTCTGTTCACAGTGACATTCGCACTTCCAGCTGTCGTGAAATTTCCTCCGACGTAAAGTTGGCCGTTGTAAAGCGCAGTGGCCATTCCGCCATTGGTGATCCCGCCATCGAGCGCAACCCACGATTGAGACATGAGATGGGGGACCTGGGACGTGAGAAAAATAAGGAGGAGTAGTAAAT
The DNA here is from genome assembly GCA_035496135.1 of Bacteroidia bacterium. Classification (GTDB taxonomy): domain Bacteria; phylum Bacteroidota; class Bacteroidia; order Palsa-965; family Palsa-965. The sequence goes on along the minus strand of DATJEX010000267.1, from coordinate 7,935 downwards.
GTTTTTTCATATATGAAAATCTTATGCAAGATAAGGTCAATTACCAATGATTCAATGACCAATTGCCAATGAGCAATGACCAATTGTTCAATTTCCAATTACCAATGAAAATGGCCTTCGGAAAGGGCTCTCGCAGATCACGCTGATTACGCAAAAATTTCAGAGACTTGTTCAGGGAAAGTCAAGGCCGGAAGAGCATTTCCATCAGCACATCAGCATATTATCACATCAGCACATCATCTTTCGGATCATCCAATTCCGGAGAGGAATCAACCTTCGCTAAAAAATTTGTTGTTCCGATCTTTTTCCAGACACGCGTTGCCCAGATGATTCCGATGATAAGTCCGACGGAAGTGATCACGATCCCGATGATGATCCCGTTCCTGTTCCGATGATAATTGTAAAAGACCGCGCCGCCGATCGCACCGATGAATGTTGCACACAGGACGATCTTCATCCAGCTGAAAATATCGATCAACCATTCAAGAAATTTCATTTGTTTTCGATGGATAAAGAATTGATCAATGCATTTATTTATTCTCACATCAGCACATCAGCACATCAGCAAATCGTCATCCTGCTTTCTCCTCCACATCACTGTTTTCTTTTTCGGATCTGTCGACGCCGGAGCCGCAGGAACAGGAGTTGTTTCGGGGCCGCCTTTCATGTTCTTCCAGTTCCCTGTTTTGTAAAGCACTTTCATCATGCGCTGATCGCGGAGGTAAATATCACTGTGCACGAAAACATTTCCATCTGTATCCACATCGCAGGTGTTATAACGCACGTGGATCGGCAAAGGCTTGCGCAGATTTATTTTCATGTTCGAATCGAGCGTGGTGTAATAATCGAACGTGTCCTTCGGCAATTTCACGCTGTCGTCGCGGATGAGGAAGTGCGCGAGCTCCATGTATTTTTCGAGGCGCATACATCCGTGCGAGAATGCGCGTGTCTCGAATTTGAAATATTTTTTCGCGTTTGTGTCGTGCATGTACACGCTGTATTTATTCTGGAATTCGAATTTCATGATGCCCAACGCATTCTCATCACCGGTCATCTGCCGGAATTTGTAAGGAAGATTTCCTTTTCCGTACCGGCTCCATTTGATGGTGGTGTAATCGACGACCTCATTTTTCGAATTCAAAACTTCGTAATGCTCTTTGCGGATATATCCTGTGTCACGCTTGATGTGCGGCAACAATTCTTTCCACGCGATCGAATACGGGACGTTCCAGTACGGATAGAGCACGATCTGGTACATCTTGCTGTCAAGTTCCGGTGTTTGTTTGTCCACCTGCCCGCAAACGATCCTCGATTCCATGACGATCGTGTCCGCTTCCCACACCGTCATTTTAAATGCAGGAAGATTCACGATCATGTGCCGCTTCTCAAATTTTTTCGGTTCCCATCTCCAGCGTTCCATGTTCATCGCGAGTTGACGCTGCCAGTCTTCCGGTGTCATCGCGAGGGTGAGAATGGTATTGCGCCCGATCTTTCCATCCGGTTCGAGAAAATATCTTTTCTGGAATTTCTTCAGCGCGTCTGCTAATTTGACCGAATCACTTTCGATGGAAGTGGAATCGTAATCGCCGGTGATGATCAAACGTTTTTTTACTCCGGCGAAAAATCCGGCGCTGTCTGTTTTTCTATCAGGGAGAACATCCCATTTCACGTCGTCATACTTTACACGGTAATCATGAAGATATTTTTTGACGGATCTGTATTCATTGCATTGCGGCTCTATTCCGTCAAATGTTTTCCTGAAATTATTTGACTTCAAAGCATTGTCGAGTAATGCGACCAGGTCAGTATCCACCTTGTTCAACTTCCACACGCGGGCGGTCGAACTGTCGTTATCGATCCTTCCGGCTGAAACGTGAACAGAGAAGGTGAAGAATGCGTTCGTCAGCAACATGTCGGTGCAGGAAATTTCATTCACGTTGTAATTCTCATCCTTCTTGTTGTACCACGAACTCATCATGCTGTCGATGGACACGATGTGATAATCTCCGGGAATGAGCCCGTAGTATTCCGCGTTTTTCAGAATGGAATAGAGTGAATCACCAGCCGCGTTCAGTTTCCCTTTGTCGCTCCAGATCGATTGATATCCGCGCGCCGCGTAAACTTTTTTCACCAGCGGAATGGCGATCATCGTATCACCGTCGATCCTCATCGCATGCGAGGTGTCAACTTTTGCAAGATGATCTTCGATGAAATCAGTCACCAGTTTGTTCACTTCTTCCGGATCCTGCGCCACGACCGTTTTTTCTTTGGCAGGATCTTTTTCTTCGCCGCAACCGAACAGGTAAACGAGGAGAAGTAAACTGAGAAGGCGAAGAGGTTTCATGCGGGTTTGTCCATTCAAAATTATGCAAAACAGCAGACGGAGCAGTGGAAATTCAACAACCGTGGGTATTTATTATTAACCGTAGCCATTGCCCGAAAGCATGAAAAAACCCGTTCCGGTGAAAGAACGGGTTTTGTATGCTTGAAAGTCAGTTTATTCGGTCACTGAGAACTTACCGCGTGTGAGTACTTCACCGTCTTTACTCAAAATAGTATAGGTGTACGTTCCCGCTGCAAGCTGGTAAGAATCGAGTTCGGCGTGCTTGTTCACGATGGAAACACGTTTCACTTCTCTTCCGGTCATATCGTATGCTGCAACTTCGAATGCGTCATTTCCTGACACATCGAAATTGGTGACCGCGTTCGAAGGATTCGGGTAAACGTCAACATTGGTTGCATTGGTCGCTTCATCCATTCCGACGAAACCGGTGAAGGAAAGCGCATCCACGAACAACACGCTTCCCACGTTCGGAGAAACGCTGCTGCTCGAGCTGAACCAGATGATGCAGGTGTCAGGAGCGTTCGGTGAAAAATACGTCATGGTGATCGTACGCTGTGTGTAAGCAGGAACCGCTAACGGCATGAAATCAAATCCCCAGCCGATCGTGTCGCGCATGTTGGTGCTCGTGTTCCAGTGAGAGAGCAACACCATGGCCCAACCCGTATCTGTGTTCATCGGCGCATACTTTGCATAATACGTGAGTGTCTGCGGACGCTGCTGTGTCGCGTAGCCCGGACGGATATTCGGAGCTGCGATCGAGAACGAACCGGTGAGCACATATCCCGAAGTGTTCGGAATGGTATTCGTATCCGGATTCTGTACGAGTGTTTTTGTTTCGATGCGGCAGGAATACGTTCCCTGGTAATTGTCAGGAGTGCCGGCAGCTGTGGCGATAGTTGGATTGTTCGGATTATAGAAGGTCGAAGCGAAAATGTTAGGGGAGATCCATCCCTGTGGTTCCTGCGGCTCGCCGAAGTATTGCTGCCACACTTCAAATCCTGAATTCGGAATAGCAGCCTGTCCGAAAAGCCCGGAAACAACTGTAAGTCCTGCGATAATTGAAAGTATCTGTTTTTTCATGGTTATGATTTTCTGATTTATTGTTGGTCAAAGGTAATAAAGGGCATCGAGCCGGAAAACGGAATTGTTGATTCTCTTACGTGCTCAAAATTGATCAGATCATTGATCACTTCCGCCGGGCAGAAGACTGTATCGGCTGCAGTCGATGATCGTTCCGCTGGAGACAAGCCGTAGTTTGTGCTGTACCGTATCAACATTTACTTCGTAATCACCTTCGTAAATATTTCCAAGTGTATCAAGTTCCCTGATGTGCAGTGAATCGTGCTGCAGATACCATTTTCCTTTTGCAGATCGCGTACTCCCGTGGTTGCCATAAATGCCCGGAACCTGCACTACATGATTGGAGAAAAACCAGAGGCCATTGGGAAATACGACTTCGTTCTTTGTATCGACCTGTTTTTCCTCTCCGCAAAAAAGTTTATCCACACGCCAGACTTTTTCATTGATGAGATCCTGTTCGATCACATGCCGTTTTTTTCCGTAAAAAAAGAAATAGTAACAGGATGCAGCGATCAATAACAAAAGGAGGATCGGGATTGTTTTGCGCATGTTGCTCAGCTGAAAACCTGGAGGTCATATAAACTCTTGTACGTGCCGTCCTTCTGAAGTAATTCAACATGCGTTCCTCTTTCGATGATCTGGCCTTTCTGCAACACGATGATCTCGTCGGCATGCTGAATGGTGGAAAGGCGGTGCGCGATGATGAGCGAGGTTCTGTTCTCGAGTAATTTGTTCAGCGCGTCCTGCACGAGTCGTTCGCTTCCGGTGTCGAGCGCCGATGTTGCTTCGTCCAGAATTAAGATCGGCGGATTCTTCAGCACCGCTCTTGCAATGGAGATCCGCTGGCGTTGTCCGCCCGACATTTTATTTCCGCGATCACCGATGTTGGTGTCGTAACCATTCGGCATTTCCAGGATGAAGTCGTGCGCATTCGCCACTTTCGCCGCGGCGATCACATCTTCGCGTGATGCATTTTCCACACCGAACGCGATGTTGTTGTGAACGGTGTCGTTGAAGAGGATGGATTCCTGCGAGACGATGCCCATCAGTGAACGCAGCTCTTTTGTGCGCACATCATTGATGTCGGTTCCATCTATCAATACTTTTCCGGACGAAGGTTCGTAAAATCTCGGAAGAAGATCAGCAAGTGTTGTTTTGCCGGAACCGGATTGTCCGACCAGCGCGACCGTTTTTCCTTTGGGAATCCGCAGGCTGATATTGCGCAACGCGTAACCTTCATCACCGCGCACGTACGCAAAAGAAACATCACGGTATTCGATCTCTTTGTTGAATTGCCCGATCGTCTTCGGATCCGGTTTGTCCTGCAGCGTTACCTCGGCGAGGAGAATTTTATTGATGCGGTCCATTGACGCTAATCCTTTCTGGATATTGGAGTAAGCACCCGTGAGTGTTTTTGCAGGAGTGATGAGCTGTGAAAAAGTGAGAATGTAAAAGATGAATGTCTTTGCGTTCAGTGTAGGATCGCTGCCGAGTACAAGTTTTCCGCCGAAATAAATGAGCACCATCATGATCGCGGAACTGATGAATTCACTCATGGGAGAAGCGAGATCCACTTTGCGGTACGTGCTGATCATTTGTTTCGTGTAATGCTGATTCACCTCGGCGAATTTTCCATCCATTTTCTTTTCAGCATTGAAGCCTTTGATGATGCGGAGTCCGCCAAGCGTTTCTTCCATGATGGAAAAAAGAAGTCCGAGTTGCTCTTTCGCACGCGATGAAGAACGTTTGAGGCTTCTTCCGACCATCGTGATCAAAGCGGCGCCGAGCGGAAGAAGAATGAACGCGATGAGTGTCAGGGAAGGGCTGACGTAAATGAGTACGCCGAGAAGAATGAGGATGTTCACGGGGTCGCGGAAGATCATTTCGAGCGAACTCATGACGCTCCATTCCACTTCCTGCACATCGCTCGTGATGCGCGACATGATATCGCCTTTGCGTTCGTTGGAATAATAGGTGAGTGGAAGATCGAGCGTCTTTTTGTAAATGGAATTCCGCAGATCCTTCACCACACCATTCCGGATCGGGGCGAGGAAGAACATGCCGACATACCTGAAAAAAGATTTGCAGAAAAAAATGATCACACCGGCAATGCAGATCAGGACGAGTGCGTGCATCTTGCCGTGTTCGATGATCACCTGGCTGAATGCGTAATTGAAATAATCGGTGAGGTAATTGATGGAATAACTGAAATGCGGTGCACCTTTCGCGATGATCTCCGTGTATTCGGTGCTCGATTTATTGATGAGCAGGTCGAGAAAAGGCAGAATGATGGCTATCGTGAAAACTCCGAAGATCACCATCAGGATATTTGAAACGATGTTCCCGATGCCATAGCGCCAGTAACCGCGCACATACTTCAGGACTCCGAAGAGATTTTTCATTGGGCTCAAAGATAGTGATGAGTGATGAGCGATGAGTGATGAGTTCGCAGACTATATGCACATTCGCCAGTTAAAAAATGTGAGAAAAAACAATCTTTCCGCGCCTTTTGTCTCACGTCCCGTGTCTCGCTTCTCATGTCTATCTTTGTGCCATGAAAGCCAAAGCGCCCAAAGATTCACTCTCTATCGCCACACATCATGTGTTGCCGAACGACACCAATAATCTCAACAATCTTTTCGGGGGACGACTCCTCGAATGGATGGATGTGATCGCTGCGATCTCCGCGCATCGCCATTGCAGGAGAGTGGTGGTGACCGCTACGGTGAATCACGTTTCTTTTCATTCGGCGATCACGTACGGAAGCATTGTTACACTCGAGGCGAAAGTTTCACGTTCGTTCAATTCTTCCATGGAAGTTTTCATCGATTGCTTCGTGGAAGACCCGGTGTCGGGCGACCGCAAGAAAAGCAACGAAGCGATCTATACTTTTGTAGCCGTCGATCAGAATGGGCAACCATTGCCTGTTCCTGCGATAGAGCCCGAGACAGATGAAGAGAAAGAAAGATTTGAAGGAGCGTTGCGCAGAAGGCAATTGGCACTCATTCTCGTCGGGAAAATGAAACCGGAAGAAGCTACGGAGTTGAAGAAGCTGTTCGTGAAATAGAATATTTTTCAAAATGGACTTTGTCGATTATTATAAAATTCTTGGAATTGAAAAGTCTGCGTCGGCCGACGACGTGAAGAAAGCGTACAGGAAACTCGCGCGTAAATTTCATCCTGATCTTAATCCGAATGACGCAGGAGCAAAAAAGAAATTTCAGCAGATCAATGAGGCGAATGAAGTGCTGAGCGATCCCGAGAAAAGAAAGAAGTACGATCAATACGGAAAAGACTGGAAGCACGCGGAAGAATTCGAGAAAGCTGGCCGACAGCAAAAGCAGCAACGACAACAACAGCATACCGGGGGATTCGAAGAAGAAGATTTCGGAGGTGATTATTCTGATTTCTTTGAATCGATGTTCGGTGGAATGGGTGGAGGCGGAGGAAGAAGAACGAAAACAAAGTTCCGAGGGCAGGATTTCAACGCCGAACTGCAACTTGATCTGCGTACTGCCGCTACCACGCATCAGCAGACGCTGTCGGTGAATGGAAAAAATATCCGCATCACGATCCCGGCGGGAATTGAGAATGGGCAGACGATAAAAATTCCCGGACACGGCGGCCCCGGAATGAACGGCGGCCCGAACGGCGATCTGTACATCACCTTTTCAATTGAGAATCAAACGAAGTTCAAGCGGGAAGGAAGTAATCTTTACACTACCGTTCCGCTGGATGTGGTGACTGCGGTTCTCGGGGGAGAAATAATGGTGGATACATTCGACGGAAAAGTGAAACTGAAGGTGAATCCCGAAACGCAGAACGGAACGAAAGTGAAACTGAAAGGAAAAGGATTTCCTGTTTACAAGAAGGAAGGAGAGCACGGCGATCTCTTCATTACCTATGAAATAAAGATCCCGACCAATTTGAGTGCGGAGGAAAAAGAATTGTTCGGTCAACTCGCAAAACTCAGGCAACATGGCAACTGAAGAGCTTATTCCTGTAATTCAATTCTGCACCATTCACCAGGTGGAGATCACCTTCATCGAATCGCTCCGGGAAAACGGGCTTATCCAATTCGTGACGCGAGAACAGGTGAATTACATTCAGCAGGAAGAGATCGGCCGGCTGGAAAAAATGCTGCGGCTGCATTATGAACTTGATATCAATCCTGCCGGGATCGAAACGATCTTTCATTTGCTCCAGCGGATGGAAAATATGCAGGAGAAAATCACCGCGATGAAGAATCGTTTGCGGATCTATGAGGATAAATAGCGGGAATTGAAGAATGGAATTCATCGTGAATTATGCGCTTGACCCTTCAGCGAATAAAATGAAGAAAGCGAAAGTTTCAGTAGAAGGACTGCCCGGACTTGTTTCGCAGTTCGGGTTGGTCATTGAATGAATTCCTGAGATTCATTGAATATTTGATCAGCGTAAATCTGCGAAAGCAATCTGTGTAAATCTGCGGCTGATTTCGGATGAATGGAAAAAAACCTCTCTATTGAATT
>DATJEX010000266.1:0-4313 GCA_035496135.1 Bacteroidia bacterium | reverse complement strand
GTTTGTTGTATTTATTGGAATGGATTTCCAGCGGAATATTTTCTACTATCTCCAATCCGTAACCAAGTAATCCAACTCGCTTCGTCGGATTGTTCGTCATCAATTTCAGTTTTGAAATGCCGAGGTCGCGGATGATCTGCGCGCCAACGCCGTAATCTCTTTCATCGGCACGGAATCCCAATTCGGTGTTTGCTTCAACCGTGTCTCTTCCTTCTTCCTGGAGTTTGTATGCTTTCAATTTATTCAGCAAACCGATTCCGCGTCCTTCCTGGTTCATATACACGATCAGACCTTTTCCGGCAGTGTTGATCATCTCCATCGCTTTGTGCAGTTGCGGACCACAATCACAACGGCACGATCCGAAAATATCTCCGGTCATGCACGAGCTGTGTACGCGCACGAGAACCGGCTCATCTTTTTTCCATTCGCCTTTGTAGATCGCGAGATGCTGTTGCCCCGTCGGAATGTGTGTGTACGCGACCATTTTGAATTCGCCGTATTCTGTTGGCAACTGCACTTCCACTTCTTTCTGAATATTTGATTCGGTGCGGAGACGATATTCAATGAGATCCTTGATGGAAATAATTTTCAAATTGAATTTTTTCGCGATCTCGAGCAGTTGCGGCAAACGCGCCATGCTTCCGTCTTCGTTGCAGATCTCTACCAATGCACCGGCCGGTTCGAATCCTGCGAGACGTGCGAGATCGATCGTTGCTTCGGTATGTCCGGCGCGACGCAGCACTCCGTCTTTTTTTCCGCGCAATGGAAAAATATGTCCCGGCTTTCCGAATTCTTCCGGTTTGATCGTTGGGTCGATGAGCGCTTTAATTGTTTTCGAACGGTCGTGTGCAGAAATTCCTGTGGTGCAGCCGTGGCCTTTGAGGTCGATGGAAACAGTGAAAGGTGTTTCGTGCGTTGCTGAATTTTCTGTGACCATCAACGGCAAACCCAAAGCATCGGCATGTTCTTCGAGGATGGGTGCACAGATGAGTCCGCGTCCGTGCGTAGCGAAAAAGTTGATCACTTCAGGCGTCACATTTCTCGCAGCGGTGATGTAATCGCCTTCATTCTCACGGTCCTCATCGTCAACAACAATTATAACCTTGCCGGCTTTGATCTCGGCGATGGCTTCATCAATGGTATTCAGCACAGATCTCATTGGGAAAAAATTAGATTCCAAAGGTACGGATTAGTTAATAGTTAATGGCGAATGGTTAATAGCTGCAGCCTATAAGGGTATTGGATTATTTGGCAATTGAGCCTGTTCAATAATCCTTCCTGGAAGGTTGTGACACATTCACAAAAACATTTCCATTGAAATGGAGATAAATCGACTGAAAACTGAATTCGTGATCAGAATATTCTTTGTTTAGAAATGAGTTAACGCGATCGATCTTCGCCGAATCTGCTGATGACAGATCGGGATGCCCGGAGAAAATGTCTCCATCGCTGAATGGTCCGCCGAATAGCCCCACAGGAGTGATGGTTAACATTCCGGAGTTCGGATTGTAGGATAACAAATTGTTGGTGAAAAGCAGATTGGACATCCCGGCGAATGCAGGATAATTGGTGAAAATGAAATCATCTGTGAGCCTGATCACCATTGCTGCGCTTGTTCCATGACTTCCGTCTTGTCTTTCGTTTCCGGTGATGAGATATATCGTTCCGGTTGAATCTCCGCGGAGTTTGTAAATGAACGGATCACATTTGAGATTAATGTATTTCGCGAGATCGAACGCGAATAATTTCCCTTTACTGTTCTGCCATTGTAAAACAGGATGATCGATCCAGCCGCGTGTTCCTCCGCAGTCGTAGCCGAAATTGTAGATCTTAAGATGCATACTGTCGTTCGTTGAAGCGGCGAGTGTCAATCCGGGAAAATCTTCCAGGTCAAGATCCCGCGACTGATCGTACGTCAACAGCAAGGCAAGTTTACGTGCCATCTCATCGGCTATTCCCCATGCGTCATATTTCTGCATGGTTGAATCCCATTCGTTATAATAACTCAGCCACCAGGTATTCCTGCTGACTTTTTCTTTCAACTGCGCATACAAAGAATCGGATTGTGCGCTGCACAAATGAAACAGGAATACAGCAAAGAGGATTGAAAAACTTATTTTCATAAACCAGGGTTCTGGCCTGTGAAAATAGAGCGATAAGAACTGATCAAAAGATCAAATAGTATAAGTGTCGGGAACAATCGAATAAGTGAATTTCCGCGTGAGGGCCATTCGACAAGTTCAGGCCAGGGATGTGGAGAGTTTAGTGCAAAGCACCGAAACGAACGTGGAGCCCCGAGCAGCCCGACGTTGAAGCGAACGAAGTTCTGCTTTACCGGCACGCCCAAATAAAAAGCCACTCATTTCCGATTTAAACTAAATTTGAAAATGACTGAAGCAGAGCCAGGAATTAAAAATGCCAGGGGGTGGTTTGATTTGTTTTTGGATATTATCTTCTGGATACTGACCATCATCGGGCCATGGCTATTGCTGATCGTAACGCATCAGCCTGTTTGGGCACCAGAATGGTTCAAAGGGGTCACGGTTGTTTGTCTCGTAGGACATTTACTGTTTGGCATAGGACTTTACAAACTTCTGAAGAAGTGGGCGGGGAAGAATAATTCGAAAGCCCATCGTGTTTTCAGGATCATTGCGGGAATACTCCTTTATCTTTCACTTGGTCTTACTGTTTTGGGAGATGCAGTGGTGAAACCGCCATACGACCCGATCCTGAACTCCTATGCGTTTGATTTGCCTTCCGGAAAGCGGACTTTTTATATCAGCAAGACCTATAGCGGATGGTTTGAAACCGGGAATCGTGTATGGGTAAGAATGGGTAACTCTCCTTTCGTTTTAAGGACTGAAGGTTTTGCTACGAAATGTGAATTGTACGGAGATCCGGAAATCAAAGGAGACACTGTCCGCATTTATTTCAAAGACGAACACATTATTTTTTATCACCCGGACCAGGTGTTTGAATACAATGCCGCGACTGGAGAAAGCACCTGGAGTGCGATAAGCCAATATTCTATGCCGTAAAAAAGCCACTCATCTCTGAATGGCTTTTTAAATCCGTGCTAATTAGCGCTAATCCGTGACTACAAATGAATCACCTCTCCATACGCCGCCGCTGCTGCTTCCATGATCGCTTCGCTCATTGTCGGATGCGGGTGAATGGTTTTGATCAATTCGTGTCCTGTGGTCTCGAGTTTTCTGATCGCAACGATCTCCGCGATCATCTCGGTCACATTCGCGCCGATCATGTGCGCGCCGAGTAATTCTCCGTATTGCGCATCGAAAATAAGTTTCACGAATCCGTCGGCAGAACCGGCAGCTTTTGCTTTTCCGGATGCGGAGAATGGAAACTTACCGATCTTCAATTCAAAGCCGGCTTCTTTCGCTGCTTTCTCGGTGTAACCGACTGAAGCAATTTCCGGCTGACAATACGTACAACCCGGAATGTTTTTGTAATCGATCGCTTCGGGTTCGAGTCCTGCAATTTTTTCCACGCAGGTGATTCCTTCCGCGCTTGCAACGTGCGCGAGCGCCTGTGTGCCGATCACATCACCGATCGCATAATAGCCGGGAATATTTGTTTCGTAATATTTTCCGAAGAGGATTTTTCCTTTATCAGTAGCAATACCGACATCTTCCAGGCCGATGTTCTCGATATTGGAAGCAATTCCTACAGCAGAAAGAACGATATCGCAGTCAACAGATTTTTCTCCGTCTTTTGTTTTGATCGTCACTTTGCATCCTGCGCCTGCGGTGTCAACTTTTTCCACACTCGCATTCGTCATCACATCAATGCCCATCTTCTTGAACGAACGCTCGAGTTGTTTCGAAACTTCTTCGTCTTCGATCGGAACAATGTTCGGAAGGAATTCCACGATGATGACTTTCGTTCCCATCGTTGCATAGAAATAAGCGAACTCGACACCGATCGCTCCGGAACCGACAACGACCATTGTTTTCGGAAGGGATGGAAGAACCATAGCTTCACGATAACCGATGATCTTCTTGCCGTCCTGTTTCAGGTTTGGCAGCTCGCGTGAACGTGCGCCTGTAGCGATGATGATATGTTTTGCTTCGTACGTCGTTGTTTTTCCGTCGGCGGTCACATTCACTTTTTTGCCGGGAGTAACTTTCGCTGTTCCAACGATGACGTCGATCTTGTTTTTCTTCATGAGGAACTGAACGCCTTTGCTCATTCCGCCTGCCACATCGCGGCTGCGTTTTACCACCGCACCGAAATCTGCTGTTCCGCCTTGCACATTCACACCATAATCTCCGGCATGTTTGAGATATTCAAAA
>DATJEX010000265.1:0-3007 GCA_035496135.1 Bacteroidia bacterium | reverse complement strand
TCTGTTTCGCAATCCGCATTGGAGATCGTGGTAAATTATATTCTTAATCAGAAGGAGCGCCATGCGAAACAATCATTCAGAGATGAATATTATTTGATGTTGCAAGACGCGGAGATCGAATATGACGAGCAATATCTTTTTGATTGGTTGAACTGATTCAGAAAATATTTTTTCTTCCCATCCAACATCCCGCCCCTACAGGGCGGTGATTTCCCACGCGCGTTTTTCGGGCTAATAGCAGGGCGCCCTGACAGGGCGCGGTTTGAAGTGACAAGCTTATTGGAACAAGCATCTTTCGATGATACAAACAACGAATGTCGAAATTCATACCTGCCCCGTCGGGGGCAGCATGCTATTAGCCCGAAAACGCGCCGCCACACACCAGCCCCGTAGGGGCGGCCTGAATGGTTCGAAGAGAAAAAAAACCGCTCTATAAATCCCTAACTTTGGGAAAGAATTCTCCCTGTGCTCTACCGCCTTTCAGACATCAATCATATCATCGGAACCACGAGTTCCATCATCAACGATGATGCGGCGATCCTGCATTTGCTGATCGACAGCAGGAAAACATTCCAGACGGAAAACGTACTCTTCTTTGCGATCAAGGGAGAACGTCACGATGCGCATCACTTCATCGGATCGGTTTACGATAAGGGCATCCGGAATTTTGTCGTGTCGGAGTTGCCGGCGAACCTGGAATTGAAATTTCCAGAAGGAAATTTTCTCGTCGTGCCGGATGTGTTGATTGCATTGCAGAAACTCGCTTACGTGCACCGCAGGAAATTCAGTATTCCTGTCCTGGCGATCACGGGAAGCAACGGGAAAACGATCGTGAAAGAATGGTTGTGGCAATTATTGCGTGACGACCGGAATATTGTGCGCAGCCCGAAGAGTTACAATTCGCAGGTGGGCGTTCCGCTTTCGGTCTGGCAGATGAATGAAGCGAATGAACTCGCGATCTTCGAAGCCGGAATTTCCAGGACAGGTGAGATGGCAAAACTCAATGCTATTCTTGATCCGACCATTGGCATTCTCACGAATATCGGTTCGGCGCACGACGAAAATTTTTCGGGACGCGAACAGAAGACGAATGAGAAGCTGAAATTATTCGCCAAAGCGGGAACGATCATCTGCAGCAAAGATGACGCGGCGACTTTTGAAGCGCTGAAGAAAGCGTATCCCGATACGACGCTTTTCACCTGGTCGAGAAAACTGAAAGCCGATCTGCAGGTGGCGAAAGTGAAAAAGGAATCCGGAGTCGCCATCATCCAGGGCATCATCAATAATAAATTTGAAGAGATCAGCATTCCATTCACCGACGATGCTTCGGTGGAGAACGCGCTCCATTGCTGGGCAACATTATTGCACCTGGGTGTTCCGCAGGCGACGATTTCTTCACGCATGACGCAGTTGAACCCGGTGGCGATGCGCCTCGAGTTGAAAGAAGGTGTGAATAATTGTTCGGTGATCAACGACAGCTACAATTCCGATCTCGGATCACTTGCGGTTGCGCTCGATTTTCTCCGGCAGCAACAGCAGTATCCGAAACGTACCGTTATTCTTTCGGATATTCTCCAGAGCGGAATGGAAGATGAAAAACTGTACGAAGAAGTGAGTCGTCTTGTCCGCTCGAAAGGTGTGGATCGTTTCATTGGCGTTGGTGAAGCGCTCATGTCGAACAAACATCTTTTCGCCGGGATGGAAAACGAGTTCTACAGCACAACACCTGAATTGCTTTCTTCCATTCACTCCGGAAGTTTTCATCACGAAACGATCCTGATCAAGGGCGCGCGTGTTTTCAGTTTTGAGAACATCAGCAAAGTTCTGCAGCAGAAGGCGCACGAAACAGTTTTAGAGATCGATCTGAACGCGATGATCCATAACCTGAATTATGTGCAGGGAAGGTTGAATCCCGGAACGAAACTCATGGTGATGGTGAAAGCGTTTTCTTATGGCAGCGGAAGTTTCGAAGTAGCGAATGTGCTGCAATTCCATCACGTGGATTATCTCGCTGTCGCCTATGCCGATGAAGGCGTGGAATTGCGCAAAGCAGGAATTACCATCCCGATCATGGTGATGAATCCGGAAGAACAGAGTTACGACGAGATGATCCGTCATCGCCTTGAACCGGAATTATTTTCTTTCCGCGTATTGCAGTCATTTGAGAATGCCGCGAAAAAATTCCGTACGCGTCACCCGGAATCACCATCAGTTCCGGTGCATATCAAATTCGACACGGGAATGCGCCGGCTTGGATTTGAAGAAAAGGATCTGAATGAATTGATCGTTCGATTGAAAAACAGCCGCGACCTTGTCGTGCGTTCTGTTTTTTCTCATCTCGCCGCGAGCGATGAAAAGGAACACGACGATTTCACCCGGAAACAGATCTCCCGTTTCATTGCGATGAGTGATGAGATCAGAAAACATATCAGCACGCCATTCGACCGTCACATCCTGAATTCATCGGGCATTCTCCGTTTTCCTGACGCGCAATTTGAAATGGTGCGTTTGGGGATCGGGCTGTACGGAATTGCCAATGGCGCGGAAGAACAGAAACATCTGCGCGAGGTGAGTGTGCTCAAAACAAAAATCTCGCAGATCAAAACAGTGGCCGAAGGGGAAACAGTCGGCTACAGCAGGAAAGGAGTTGCAAAACGGAACAGCCGCATCGCAACTGTACCGATCGGTTACGCCGATGGATTGAGCAGAAGATTGAGCAACGGCGCCGGGAAAATGATCATCAATGGAACTTCAGCACCGATCATCGGGAATGTTTGTATGGATATGTGCATGCTCGACGTAACGGACATCATTTGCGAAGAAGGAGATGAAGTGATCGTTTTCGGAAGAGATCAGCCGATCGAAGTGATCGCGAAAGATATGGGAACGATCCCGTATGAAGTGCTGACGAATGTGTCGCGCAGAGTGAAGAGGGTTTATTTTCAGGAATAGGGAAAGTGAAAGTGAAGGTGAAGGTGAAGGTGAAGGTGAAAGTGAAAGGGGATTT